>PUNT01000169.1 GCA_003551905.1 Halanaerobiales bacterium | reverse complement strand
GCAGGAAGTTGATACCAGGAAATTACGAGAAAATATGGTTAAGAGGATGATCAAGCTGGGTGTCCTCAAGACTCCGGCCATTATTGATGCTTTTTCTTCAGTTCCCCGCCATACTTTTCTCCAGGGTCTTTTACCCCCCCGGCAGGCCTATGTAGATAAGCCGGTCATGGTTAAGTATCCGGTCAGCACTGCTTCCCAACCTCAGGTAGTGGCATACATGCTGGAGTCTTTAGATGTGGAACCGGGTATGAAAGTGCTGGAGGTGGGAACAGCTTCTGGTTATAATGCAGCACTTCTGGCCCATCTAACCGGTGATCCTGGTCTGGTTTATACCATCGAATATGAGGAAGACCTTGTGGAAAGGGCTAGAGAGATATTTTCTGAACTGGGGCTGGAGACAATAAGTGTTACTTCCGGGGATGGTGCCCGGGGGTGGCCTGATGGAGAGATTTTTCAACGTATTATAATTACAGCTGAAGTTGACAGGTTCTATCCTGAACTCCTAAGCCAGCTGGCCAGGGGAGGGATTGCCCTTGCCCCCTATAATTTCTATGATGTAACCACCCTTATCTTGCGATTATATAAAAGTGAGGAGTTTTGGGGAGAAGTACTGCCTTACCCGGTTTCATTTGTTCCTTTACGGGGCAAGGAGGTCGGGACGAAACAGAAAGCTGACAGTTCTCTGCATCGCATCTGGCTCAGCCTGGGAGGGCGTTTGCGATTTTCTGATCCTTCTTCTCACAGGCCATGGGGTTTGTTCCTATCCATCCTATCTCAATGGCTTAAAGGAGTTAAAAGGGATGGGAGCTTTTACTGGAAAAACTGGCAGGAGATGGGACAGCCTTCCAGCAGGAGTTTTAAGCTTCTTTTTTCTGCTGATGGCATTCTGACAGATGTGGAGTGGAGGGGGAGCAGAGAATGAGCCTTGTACGCACAGAAGCCCTCATCATGAAGGGTATGGACCTGGGGGAAGCAGATCGCATTGTAACTGCTTTTACCAGGAAAAAGGGTAAGGTACGCATGGTAGCTGGGGGGGTACGGCGAACAAGGAGTAGTATGGCTGCTCTGGTTCAGCCCTTTACCTACAGCAGCCTGGTCATATATTCCACTTCATCCCTGGGGCGGTTGCGCCATGGGGAAATAATTGAGTCATTTGCCGGCCTGCGGGAAGATCTTGTGAGTATGGCTTCAGCTTCGTATTTGATGGAACTGGTGGATTTTCTCCTGGGTGAAGAGGATTCTCAGGAAGGAGTTTTTACGCTGCTCTTAAATACCCTGCAGTTATTCAAGGAAGTAGGCCCCCGGGTTTTAGCTATCCGGACCTTCGAGCTTCGCCTCATGGCTATCCTGGGGTACAGTCCCCATCTTGACAGCTGTGTCGTTTGTGGAGCTGATTATGAGAATAAAGCTTTTTTTTCTTCCAATCAGGGTGGAATTATCTGTTCCAATTGCTCAGGTGGTGGTAAAATTCCAGTATCCTTAGGTTCAGTTCGCCTTATGAATGAGCTCCTGACAAAGCCTTTGCGAAAACTTCTGAATATAAGGCTGGACGGATTGATGGAAGAAGAAATGGAAAGAATAATGACAGATTATATTCTTTATCACACTGAAAGGGAGCTCAAGAGTTTATCATTTTTACGGTCCTTGAAAAGTTTTAACCCTTGACAGGAAACTTCCCATCTGGTATAAATTATAAATAAATAATGCTGGTATTGAAGGGGAGAGTTAGTAAGAGATGGCTTTTTTTAGCGAGTCAGCGCTGGTGGGAGGCTGGCAGAAGCCCTTGCTAACTGGCACCCTGGAGCCAGGTAGATGGAGTGAATCTTGCCGAAAGATTAAGCAGGGTGGAACCGCGGGGTAATTTCCTCGTCCCTGAAGGGGCGAGTTTTTTATTTTATCATACGGAGGGGAAAGCATGAATTTTCAGGAATTGATTTTGAGGCTGAACCGGTTCTGGGCCGACTATGGTTGTGTGATCCAGGAACCATATGACATGGAGGTTGGAGCAGGTACCATGGCACCAGCAACTTTTCTCCGAGCCCTGGGCCCTGAACCATGGCAGGTGGCATATGTTCAACCCAGCCGACGCCCAACTGATGGTCGGTATGGTGATAATCCTTACCGCACCCAGTATTATTATCAGTACCAGGTCCTAATCAAGCCCAGCCCCCTGGATATCCAGGATAAGTTTCTGGAGAGTCTGGAAAGTCTGGGTATTGATATCCGGGCTCATGATGTCAGATTTGTGGAAGATAACTGGGAAGCGCCTACTCTAGCTGCTGCTGGAGTAGGCTGGGAGGTCTGGCTGGATGGTATGGAGATTACCCAGTTCACCTATTTCCAGCAGGTAGGCGGTATTGAGGTAAAACCGGTTAGTGTTGAGCTAACCTATGGCCTGGAGAGACTGGCCATGTATATACAGGGAAGGGACAGCCTTTTTGATCTCTCCTGGAATGATGATGTTACCTATGGAGAGATACAACATCAAGGGGAAGTGGAGTTCTCCACATATAATTTTGAACAGGCCAGTATTGAGATGCTGCTGGAGCTTTTCAATGCTTACGAAAAGGAGGCTGGCAGGATATTAAAATACAATTTAGTTCTGCCGGCCTATGATTATGTTCTCAAGTGTTCCCATATTTTCAATCTCCTGGAGGCCAGGGGAGCTATAAGTGTATCAGAAAGAAACATGTTTATAGGTCGGGTCCGGAAGATGGCCCGACAGGTGGCAGAGAAATATATAGAAAAGCGGCAGGAGATGGGGCACCCCCTCTTGAAACAGAAGGAGGTCAGCAATGATGGATAAACAGGATATGCTCCTGGAGATAGGCACAGAGGAGATCCCAGCTGATTTTATAATGCCGGCCTTGGGGCAGATGCAGGATTTTATGAAAAAAGGGATGGCTGATGCCCGGCTGGATCATGGTGAAATGAAGTTTTACGCAACACCCCGGCGCCTGGCCATACTCATTAAGGATGTGGCCAGCAAACAGAAAACTGAGATCAAGGAGATAAGAGGGCCGGCCGGAGATGTGGCTTTCCAGGAGGATGGGAAACCAACCAGGGCTGCCCAGGGTTTCGCAAAGAGCAAAGGTGTTGCAGTGGATGATCTGGTTCTCAAAGAAGTTAATGGCCGGCAGTATGTATTTGTGCAAATAGAAGAAAAAGGGAGGCCGGCTCGGGATTGTCTGAGTGAGATTTTGCCCCTCATGATCAAGGAATTGAGTTTTCCCAAGACAATGCGCTGGGGTGATGGGAATTTCCGGTTTGTCCGCCCCATACACTGGCTGGTGGCTCTTCTAGGTTCGCAGGAGATCAATTTTGCAATGGCCGGGATAGAGAGTGGCCGCATAACCAGAGGTCACCGATTTGTTAAAGGACAGATAGAGATTGCAGAGCCGGGAGAATACCTGAAAAAGCTCAGAGATGGTTATGTAATTGCTGACCATGAGGAACGAAAAATAATCATCAGAGAGCATATTGAAAAAGTTGCTGCCGACAGAGGAGGAGAACCGGTTTATGATGATGCTCTTTTGGAAGAGGTTACATTTTTGGTTGAGTATCCTGTAACCCTTTGTGGAGCTTTTGCTGAGAAATACCTGCAGCTTCCCCCGGAAGTTCTCATCACTACCATGCAGAAACATCAACGCTATTTCCCGGTCCGGAGCAGGGGAAAAGACCCGCTGCTGCCGATTTTTATCAGCATCAGGTCCGGGCCCTTTGGAGATGATGATCTAATTATTGCTGGCAATCAGAAGGTTTTAAAGGCTCGACTGGAGGATGCCCTGTTCTTCTATAATGAGGACTCCTCTCGAAGTCTTTTTGAACATGCCCGGAAACTAAAGGGAGTTACCTTCATAGAGGGGCTGGGGAATATGGCAGCAAAGACCCGGCGGCTTGTATTCATGGTAGAAAAAACTGGAATGGCTCTGGACTGGGATAAGCAGAAGCAGGAAATAGCTTTGAAGAGTGCTGAGCTCTCCAAGGCCGACCTGGTTACTCTTATGGTCCATGAGTTCCCAGACCTGCAGGGAATTATGGGCCATAGATATGCTCTGCAGGAAGGTTTGGCTCAGGAGATTGGCCTGGCTATAGAGGAACATTATAAGCCTCGTTTTGCTGATGATGAGCTGCCCTCAACTCCCTGGGGCCAGGTTATATCCCTGGCTGATAAGCTGGATAACCTGGTAGCAGCTTTCTATAGCGGTAACAGGCCCAGTGGCTCCCAGGATCCTCTGGCCCTGCGGCGACAGGGACTGGCTATTGTGAAAATTCTGGCCAGCCTGGAAAAAGACCTTGATCTGCAGCAGCTTTTAGATTATGTATATAGAGCTTATAAAGAACAGGGCTATGATCTGGAAAGTATCGCTTACGAAGTTACAGAATTTCTGAAAGGTCGCATTGAGCGCTATATGGAAGAGAAAGGATTTCGTTATGACACTGCTAATAGCCTCTTAGATGGCAGGTACTACCTGTTAAAGGAGGGGTTGGCCAAGTGTCAGGCACTGGAGAGGATTCGCGGTGATGAAACCTTTAAAAAGCTCATAGAAGCCTATATACGTACGGCCAATATCCTGAGAAGTACAGAAGATACAGATACCTTAACTGTAGAAAAAAACCTCTTGCAGCATGATATAGAAGAAGAACTCTATGAGTCCTGCACATCCCTGCAGGAAAAGGGAGATGAAATGGAGAAGGAAGGGGAATATTTAAAGCTTTTTCAGCTTCTATCAGAACTGGCAGAACCTCTGGACCGCTTCTTTGAAGAAGTCATGGTTATGGTGGAAGATAGAGAACTGCGCAGTAATCGGTTAGCACTGTTGCAGATGGTTAAGAAAACACTTGACCGGGGTGTTGATTTTTCCCGGATGGTGCTGGAATAGAAGGAGGGGCGGATGAAACCTAATATAATTATTATTTCTGATTCTATTGGTGAAACAGGTCGCCGGGTAGCCCATGCGGGGTTGATTCAGTTTGATTCCCAGGAGGTGGAGATCAAGCGGTTTTCCTATGTGGACACTGTAGAAGATATTGATACCATACTGGAAGAGGCAGTACCTGGCAAGACCATCATTGTCTATACCCTGGTGAATCCGGAATTGCGAGTTCACCTGGACAAAATTGCTGATAAAAAAGGGATTACCCATGTGGATGTTATGGGCCCTATACTGGATGCTCTGGAGACTACTCTGGGCACCAAGCCTCATCTTAAACCCGGGCTAATTCATCAGCTGGACGAGGAATATTTCCAGAGGATTGAGGCCATGGAGTTTACTGTTAAATACGATGATAGAAATGATGCTCGGGGAATAGAGCTGGCAGATGTTGTTCTCATAGGAGTTTCCCGGACTTCCAAGACGCCTATGAGTGTTTATCTGGCCTATCGAGGTTATAAAGCTGCTAACATACCCCTGGTTCCAGAGGTTCCTCCACCAGATCTTCTCTACAGCAATCCCAATAACAAGGTAATCGGTCTTACTATAGATCCACTGTTACTCAATGAAATTCGCCAGGAAAGATTGCGAGTTTTGGGGCTGGATCTAAAAGCCCAGTACGCCTCCATAAATCGAATCAATGAAGAGCTGGAGTTTGCCTCTCAGGTTATGAGCCGGGTGGGCTGTCCAATAATTGATGTCACCAATAAATCTGTTGAGGAATCGGCCAATGAAGTGCTGAGGTACTTGAAAAACAAGATTGTTAGAGGAGGCTGAAAGAATGGTTCCCATAGTCTATATTGGGACCTCAGGATTTAGTTACCGGGACTGGGTGGGGCCGGTCTACCCGGAAGGCACAAAACAGCAGGATTTTCTCAGTTTTTATGCAGAAAAATTGCCTATGGTGGAGTTAAACTTCTCCTATTATCGTATGCCAGAGCCGGCCATGCTGGAAAGGATGGCCAGCAGGACACCAGAACATTTTCAGTTCATTGTAAAGGCGCATCGATCCCTGACTCATGATGAGCCCAAGGGAAAGAAAGAAGACTTCCAGCAGTACCGTCAAGCTCTTGCTCCCCTCCTAGAAGAAGGCAAGCTGGCCTGTGTTTTGGCTCAATTCCCTTTCAGTTTTAAGTATTCCCGGAGCAATGTGGCCTATCTGGAACATTTGCGGGAAGGGTTGCCGGATTTATCCCTGGCTGTGGAATTCCGTAATGTGAGCTGGCTTTCAGATGAAGTTCGGGAATTCCTTAAAGGGAAAGAACTTGTTTTTGTTGGTGTTGATGAGCCTGCTCTCAAAGGTTTAATGCCTTCAGTAGTTTGGGATACTGCTCCTTTGGCTTATATCAGATTGCACGGACGCAATAAGAACAAGTGGTGGCAGCATGATAAGCCCCATGAGAGGTATGATTATTATTATGAGCCGCAGGAGCTTCAAGAATGGAAGGACAAAATAATAGGGCTGGCCCGCCGGGTCAATTTCATCTTCATGGCTTTCAACAATCACTATCAGGGAAAATCATTCTGCAATGCCCTGGAAATGTATGAAATTCTGCAAGAGCTTAAAGAAGGCAACAGTATTGAATTCCCCACCTGACCACCGGTTCCGGTGGTTTTTTATTTTCACCTGCAAGCAGGATTCGCATAAATAGTGTAGTATAAATAAGATATGTGTTATACTATTTGAGGGGCGGGAAGCATGGAGCTATCAGAAAGGCAGCAGGAGATACTGAGGATAGTGAAGCAGGAGGAGCCCATAACCAGCCAGGAGCTGGCTCATCGTTTGAACATTACTCGGGCAGCTCTCCGGGCTGATCTGGCTGTGCTCACCATGACCAGGCTCCTGGAAGCTAAACCCCGGGTAGGCTATTTCTACAATACTGAGGGCAGTCCGATATGGTTAAAAAATTTACTCTGGGGCACCAGTGTGGGAGAAGTGCAGGGAGTTCCTGTGGCGGTACATGAGAATACCAGCCTTTATGATGCAGCAGTAAAATTGTTCCTGGAGAATGTTAGTTCTCTATTTGTCCTGGGCGGTGATTCCATTCTCAAAGGGCAGGCTTCTGCCAGAGATCTATTGAAGGTCATGCTGGGAAATGGAGATTATAACCGGCTGCCGGTCAGTGTGGCCATGAACCCCATACCAGGTCATCTCTGGCTCAATCCTGCAGACAAACTGTATGTGGCCATAAAAGCTTTACTGGAGAGGGAGTATGAAGATTTGCCAGTAGTTTATAACGAGACAGAGCTGGTAGGTCGGATTAACCGGGCAGGGATTTTGCGTTTTATTGCTGAGAAGGCGGAGAAAGGAGGGCCGGATTGAGTTGTACATATATGTAATTTCTGACGTTCTGGAACAACCGGGCTATCCCCTTATCTCATTTATCCTGCAGCGCTTCCCGGGTATAGAGGTAGAGATAGTTCAGGTAAAAGGTGTTGCTGACCGGGAAAAACTGGAAAACGTGGCACAGGAGGCAGGGAAGAAAGAAGCATTGATATTCCATACTATTGTTGACGAAGACATGAGATCTGGGTTAAAGCAAATGATGGATCAACTGGGTATTGCTGGCCTGGACCTCTTGGCTCCAATAACCGGAGAAATTGCCCGCTTTCTGGGCCTGAAACCCCAGCTAAAATCGCCTGGACAGGAGAAACTGGATAAGGAATATTTCCGGCGAGTGGAGGCCATAGAATTTGCTGTCCGCTGTGATGATGGTCGGGATCTGGCTCAGGCCATGAAAGCGGACCTGGTATTGATAGGTGTATCCAGAACATCCAAAACTCCCCTGAGCATTTACCTGGCCAATGAGGGGTACCGGGTAGCCAATATCCCCCTGATGCCAGAAGTTTCCCCTCCCAGAGAATTATTTTTGCTGCCAGCCCGAAGAATAACCGGACTCACCATTGAGCCGGAGACTTTGCAGAGAATAAGGCAGGAGAGGCTAAAAGTTATGGGGATTCCCAGACAGACAGAATATGCGAGTTTCAAGAGGATTGTTGAGGAACTGGAATATGCCCGGCAGATCATGAGTAAAATAGGTTGTTTGGTGGAAGAGGTTACTGATCGATCCCTGGAGGAACTGGCATTTATGATATTAAAAGAGAAAGGGGAGTTATGAATGGAAAGGGAACTGACTCTGGAGTATGTAAGGGTAACAGAAGCTGCTGCCCTGGCTTCAGCACCCTGGATGGGCAAAGGAGATCGGAAAAGGGCAGATCAAGCAGCAGTTGATGCCATGCGGGCTTTGTTTGATACCATCCACATTGACGGAGTAGTGGTTATTGGCGAGGGGGAAAAAGATGAGGCGCCCATGCTTTATATTGGCGAAAGAATTGGTGATGGCAGGGGACCATGTGTGGATATTGCAGTAGACCCACTGGAAGGAACCAACCTGGTAGCCCGGGGACTCCCTAATGCTCTGGCAGTAGTTGCTGCAGCTGATGAGGGCTGTCTTTTGCAGGCCCCGGATACTTATATGGAGAAGATTGCAGTTGGTCCCAGTGCCAAAGGGGCTATCTCCCTTGATGCTTCAGTACAGGAAAACCTGGAGAGTATTGCCCGGCGAGAGGATATGCGGGTTGAAGAGCTAACAGTTGTTGTCCTGGATCGTCCCCGACATGAGGAACTGATTAACCAGATACGGGAAGCTGGTTCTCGGATCATGTTAATCAGTGATGGCGATGTAGCCGGTGGTATTGCAACAGCCATGGAGGGAACCGGGGTAGATGTTTTAATGGGCATAGGAGGAGCGCCTGAAGGTGTTCTAACAGCAGCAGCTTTAAAATGTTTGGGAGGAGAGCTGCAGGGCCGGTTGAAACCAAGAAATGAAGAAGAAGCCCAGAGAGCCAGAGAAATGGGATTTGGTGAAATCGACAGGCTCCTGCTCATGGATGACCTGGTGAAGGGTGAGGACGTTATGTTTGCTGTCACTGGAGTTACCGATGGTTACATGGTTCAGGGAGTTAGATTTGGCCGGGACCAGGCCAAAACAGAATCAATCATTATGAGAAGCAAAACAGGAACCATCAGAAGAATTTTTGCCACCCACTTTATGGGTAAAAAGCCAGAATATTATCGCAAAGATGTCTTTAAACATATTTAAAGCAGGAGGGTTGTAAATGGAAAAATATGTGTGGTATTTTCATGAAGGCAGTAAAGATGATAGGATGCTTCTAGGTGGGAAAGGGGCCAATCTTGCTGAAATGACTCGCCTGGGTTTGCCTGTCCCTCCCGGTTTTACCATTACTACTTCTGCCTGTTTGCGTTATCTGGAGGAAGGGGAAGCTTTTCTGGACACTCTAAAAGAAGAGCTGGAGGAGAAACTTAAAAAACTGGAACAGGATATGGGCAAGAAATTTGGCTCTGTCCAGGACCCCTTGCTGGTTAGTGTCCGTTCTGGAGCAGCTGTTTCCATGCCGGGCATGATGGATACAATTCTAAACCTGGGCCTGAATGACAGTACTGTAGAAGGTCTGGAAAAAGCTACCGGTAGCAGGTGGTTTGCTCTGGACTGTTATCGACGTCTAATACAGATGTATGCTGAGGTAGTTATGGGGGTGGCTTCCTTTCTTTTCAGTCAAGAGCTGGAAAGGATTAAGGAGCAGTACGATGCAGAGGCTGATAATCAGCTCACACCGGCTGCCCTGGAAGAATTAATTCATTATTTTAAAAAAATAGTTGTTCAGGAAACAAAAGAAGAGTTTCCCCAGGATCCTCAAAAGCAGCTCTTGAAGGCAATAATAGCTGTTTTAAATTCTTGGAATAACCGGCGGGCAGTTGTCTACAGAGATGCCCATGCTATTCCCCATGATCTGGGGACCGCTGTGAATATTCAGGCTATGGTTTTTGGGAATAGAGGAGAAAAATCCGGCACAGGAGTTCTCTTTACCCGGGATCCATCCACAGGAGAGAAGAAGCTCTATGGAGAATTTCTCATGAATGCTCAAGGAGAAGATGTGGTGGCCGGCATCAGGACCCCTTTGCCTTTGGACCAGATGAAAGAAG
>PUNT01000164.1 GCA_003551905.1 Halanaerobiales bacterium | reverse complement strand
TACTTAAGAATAAACCAGGGTACCAAAAATTTCTTTTACCATATAAAATATTCACAAAACAAGAGAAAACTCCTTCATAATTGGGACAAAGATTTTTAAATTTTAACACAAATTATTTCACAATTTCTATTTGATCTCCCTTCTTAATTTCTGTATTTCATCTAGAATTCGGTGAGATAATTCCAGTTTGGAAAGCACGGGAAGTTTTTCTTCCCGTTCAGGGAAAACCAGAATTGCTTTATTTGTGTCCTTTTCAAATCCTGCCTCTTCTCCAGTTATATCGTTGGCTACTATAAAATCAAGGTGTTTGCGAGCCAGTTTCTTCTTGGCATTGGAAATCAAGTTCTGAGTTTCAGCAGCAAAGCCAACCAGAATTCTGTCTCCTTTTTCCTTGCCTATAAGCTCCAGAATATCAGCATTACGCACCAGTTCTAAGTTTATTTCCTTCTGGCTCTCTTTCTTCACTTTCTGATCAAATGATTGAACCGGTCTGTAATCTAGGGGGGCGGCAGCTTTGATGATAGCATCCTGCTTCTTACATCTCTTAACAACTTCTTCCAGCATTTCCTGAGTTGACTCCACTTTCACAAATTCCTGCAAACCCTGAGGAGGCTCAACATGAGTTGGCCCACTTACTAGGGTCACCTGAGCTCCTCTCCTCAATGCAGCCAGGGCAACAGCATAACCCATTTTGCCGGTAGAAGCATTGGTAATCATCCTCACTGGATCGATCTCTTCCCTGGTTGGCCCCGCGGTTACCAGCAAACGCATGCCTGCCAGATCCTTGCGGTAAAGAGCCCGGACAACCTCTTCAACAACTCTTTGTGCATGGGGAAAGCGCCCCGGTCCTTTGGTACCGCAGGCCAACTCTCCCACCTCAGGCTCTATAAATTCGTACCCCAGTTCCTGCAGACTTTTCAAGTTACTCTGGAAAACTGGATTGTTGTACATGTTGCTATTCATGGCAGGCACAAAAACCACAGGAGCCCTGCTGGCTGCAATAGTTGTGGTCAGCAGGTCATCTGCGATCCCGCTGGCTATTTTGCCTATTATATTGTAGGTAGCCGGGGCAACAAGGATTAGATCGCTTTCTTCCGCCAGATCAATATGGGCAATATTCCACTCTTCTGGCTGCTGAAACATATCCATGGCCACCTTCTGACCGGTTATAGTCTGAAAGGTAAGGGGGGAAACAAACTCAGCAGCATTCTGGGTCATAATCACCTTTACCCTGGCACCCATTTTTTTCAACCTGCTGGCAACTTCAACAGTTTTGTAAACAGCTATACCGCCACAAACCCCTATCACAATGGTTTTTCCTGTAAGCATCTAAATCAGATCCCCTCATTTAATGCTCTTAACTCTTTTGCGTTTAAAACTGATTTCTCCAGCGATAATTTCTTCAATTGCCACTATAACTGGCTTCTTGCCCTTGTCGTCAATAAGGGCTTTTTTTCCCTCATTTAGCTGTCGTGCCCTTTTTGCTGCAGCAATAACCAGAGTGTACGGGCTATCAACTTTTTTCATCAATGTTTCATAGCTTAAATCACTCTTTCTGTACAACCTTCATATTCCTCCTTTTTCCCTGTCCATAATTTCTTTTATCTCCTGCGCAGCCCTTTGCACACTATCATTAACAACACAGTAATCGTACCATTCTGCATCTTCCATTTCTGCAATAGCATTGCGTAAACGGATTTTTTTATCCTGAAGGCTGTCAGTTCCCCTTTTTTCAAGCCTTTTTGTCAGGTCTTCAACTGAAGGTGGGGTAAGGAAAATAAAAACTGCATCCGGGCACCTTTCCTTTACCTGACGAGCACCTTGGGTATCGATTTCCAGTATAACATTATGGCCTTCATGGAGTTTTTGCTCCACAAAAAGACGGGGGGTCCCATAGTAGGAGTTGTGAACCCGGGCCCACTCCAACCACTTGTTTTCTGCAATCCCTTTTTGAAACTCTTCTGCGGTCAGGAAAAAATAATCCTTACCATCTTTTTCTCCCTGCCGGGGGGGTCTGGTAGTAGCAGAAACCGAGTAGACAACATCAGGGACCTTACCCATCAGCTCTTTTAAGACTGTTCCCTTTCCGACTCCTGAGGGGCCGGATATGACAAAAAGGATTCCTTTGCCCATCCTAACAATTAAACGTTCTCATCCTTAGCTATCAAGCGGTGAGACACAGTTTCAGGCTGAACAGCACTCAATATTACATGATCAGAATCAGTAACAACTACAGCTCTGGTCCGCCGCCCATAAGTGGCATCAATGAGACGCCCTTGCTCCCTTGCTTCCTGAATAATTCTCTTAATAGGAGCAGATTCCGGGCTTACTATGGCAATTATGCGATTTGCTGCCACTATGTTTCCAAAACCAATATTGATGAGTTTGATGTCCATTAAATAATCCCTCCAATCAAATTTATACCACATTCTGCACTTGCTCTCTTATACCTTCAACCCAACTCCGCATGTCAATAATTTCCGAAATCACTCGTTGATCCATAACTTTTGCCGACATGGTATTCAATTCCCTCTGCATCTCCTGAGTTAAGAAGTCAAGCTTTTTCCCTATTACCCCACCTTCATCCATAACATTTCTGAACTGTTTTATATGGCTTTCTAATCTGGTAACTTCTTCACTAATATCGCTCTTTTCGGCTAGAATTCCTGCTTCTATAATTATTCTGTCGTTATCCAGTTTTTTGTCCCCAATAAGATCATCCAGCCTTCTTTTCAAGCGCTGGAAAATTACTTGCCGCAACTCTGGCAGGACATTCTTGAGAGACTTCAGGACGGTATCAATCTTCTTCAGATGGACAGCAATTTCCTCTTTTAGATTTTCACCTTCCGCATTTTGCATTTCTACCAGTTTTCCCAGAGCTTCATCAAGAGAAGCATCTATTAGCTCAGATATCTCCTGTTCACCTGGTCTTTCTTCTATACTCAAAACCCCCGGCAGGGATAGAATAAATTCTGGGCTTACTACTTCCTCATTTATGCCCAGTTTCTCAATTTCCTGCTTGCAAGCGTTAAATAAATCTTTGTTAATCTCAATTCCCCTCTGAAATTCGCCTGCAGGCTGCACCTGCAGGTAGAGTTCAACTCGCCCCCGGGAAAGCTTTTCCCTTATCTTCCTGCTAATGGGAATTTCCAGGATATTGTACTCAGCTGGCATATGTACATTAAAGGAAAAATACTTGTGATTAATTGCTTTCAATTCTACCTCCACATGCCATCTTTCATTGCTCCCCTTAGCCCGTCCATATCCTGTCATACTGCGCAACTTTTTCCCTCCCTCTCTGCAACTAAATAATACCATACAAAATCCTTAAATTCAACAATAAACGGCCAGATTTCCATATTAACTTTTCCTATGTTACTATTACACCCTGCCTGATAGCAAATTTATAAAGTAACGACCTATTTCCCATAAAAATACCGGAACTGCAGAAAAAGTTAATATAACCGGCCACACCTGTAGGGGAAGGGATGTGGTGGAAAAAGCAATTTGGAGAGGCAGCCAGTATAGAACTGCTAGCTGAACTAAAAATGATATTGCCACTGCACCTAAAATATAGAGGTTGTCCTTGAGTTTAATTTGCCACAGGGGAAGATTTTCCGACCAGCAGCTGAAAACAAATATGAGCTGACTCATTACCAGTGTTGTGAAAGCAATGGTCCTGGCTTTGAATAATTCGTGGTTTTCCAGTCCCCAGACAAAAGCCAGAATAGCTGCCAGGCCAATGAGAAAACCCTGGAAGATTATCTTAGAACCCAGACCTCGGGAAAAGACACTTTCGGTGGGAGAACGAGGTTTCCTGTCCATAACGTCCTCCTGCAAAGGATCCATACCCAGGGCTAAGGCTGGCAAACCATCCGTAACCAGGTTAACCCAGAGAATCTGAGTGGGCAAAAAAGGCAGGGGCAAACCGAGAAGAATGCTTACCATTACAGAGATTATTTCTCCCATATTGCAGGATAAAAGATATCTTATGAATTTTCTTATATTGCTGTAGATTATTCGCCCCTCTTCAATTGCTGCTACTATAGTTGAAAAATTATCATCAGCAAGAATCAAGGAGGCCACTTCCCGGGAAATCTCTGTACCCCTCTCTCCCATTGCAATTCCAATATCAGCCTCTTTAATTGCCGGAGCATCATTAATCCCGTCTCCGGTCATGGCCACTACTTGCCCCAATTTTCTCAAGGTCTTAACTACCTTTAATTTATCTGCAGGATTAACCCTGGCCAGGACACTTACCTCAGGCAGTTTATTATGGAGCTCAACTTCATCTACAGCTCCCAATTTTTTCCCATCCCAGACCTGACCCTGCAAAATACCCACTTCCCGGGCAATAGCCCTTGCTGTACCAATATGGTCGCCGGTAACCATCATTACCTCCACACCTGCCTGCCGGCAGATTTTAACTGCTTCTTTTACTCCGGGCCGGGGAGGATCTTTTAATGCTGCCACTCCCAGGAAATTCAAGCCCCTTTCTGGCATCTTTTCTTCATTCCCCGGTATCATTCTTTGCCCCATGGCAATCAATCGCAAACCCTGATTGGACAATTCATCTACTGTTTTCTCAATTTGCCCTTTTTCCCTGTTATTAATTGTGCACATGGACAGGATTATCTCCGGGGCACCTTTGCAGTAATATATCTGCCGGTTTCTTTCCTTTACAAGAACAGACATCATCTTTTTTTCACTGCTGAAAGGCACTATATCCATACCCTTAACATGTCTCATAAGATCTTCCTTTTTAATGCCTGCTCCATAGGCAGCCAGAATCAGGGCTCCATCAGTTGGATCACCTATATAGGTTAAAGTTTTCTCTGTTTTCTTGATGCTGGCCTCATTGCAAAAAACAGCTGCTCGCCAGAATGATGCCAGCTCAGGTTTGCTGAAACTATTATCATCCCATATTTTCCCCGGGGTGTAAATTCGATCTACACTCATTTTATTCATGGTTAAAGTGCCTGTTTTATCAGCACAAATTATTGTAGCGCAACCCAAAGTTTCCACTGCTGGCAGTTTCCTAACCAAAGCTTTCTTCTTGATCATCCGCTGTACTCCCAGAGCCAGTGATAGGGTAACAATTGCTGGGAGGCCTTCCGGTATGGCCGCTACTGCCAGACTTATACCAGCTAGAACCATGTGATAAAGGGGTTCTCCTTTTGCTACTCCCACCAGCACTATAAGAACACAGCTTATAAAACATATGCTTACCAGCCAGGTTCCCAGCTGCTTCATCCTCTTTTGCAACGGTGTTAGACGGGGAGCTTTCCCCCTGAGCATATATGCTATATTGCCAACCTGGGTTTTCTCCCCGGTGGCAGTTACAATAGCCCGTCCCCTTCCCCGGGTGACCAAGCTGCCACTAAACACCATATTTTGCCGGTCACCTAAAGCAATGTTTTCACCTGTAATTACTTCGGTGCATTTTGCTGCCGGTAGAGATTCTCCGGTTATAAAAGCTTCTTCAACATCCAGCTCCCAGATGTCAAAAAGACGGGCATCGGCGCCAACACGATCCCCTGCCTCCAGAATCAATATATCCCCCGGAACCAGCTCTCTGGCTTCAATGTGGCTTACTTCACCCTGCCTCAAAACATTCCCTTTAGGTGAACTCAACTTTTGCAAAAGAGCCAGGGATTTTTCCGCCCTGTACTCCTGAATAAAACCCATTAGCCCATTGAGAAAAACAACAAACATAATGGTAAGCGCATCAGTGGTATGCCCAATAAGGGCTGATACCACTGTTGCCAGCATGAGGATCATGATCATAAAATCTTTGAACTGGCTGAATATAAGGCTCCACAAGGAGTAAGATCTTCCACCAGGAATTTCGTTGTAGCCATAGGTCTTTAATCTATCACAACCGGTCTTCTGTGCCAATCCAGTGTGGAGATCCACCTGAAAATGTTCGGCCACCTTTGCTATCGTTTGTTGATGAAAATTATTGATCATGTCCACCTCCCTTACACTTGACTATATGCCCCTTTATGGTAAATAATAACCATAGGGAACTGTCAGTTAGGAGGGTTAAAATGGATGGATTGTTATTCAAGAAAACCGTGCAAGAAATAAAGCCCATTCTGGAAGGAGCCTTTGTTAGTAAAATATACCAGCCAGTCTCCAATATTCTCCATCTAAATTTACGTGGGCAAAAAGAAGATTTGAATTTTTTCGCTTTTTTAGAGCCCAGGTTACAGGGAATTTTCCTGGGGGAAAAAAATCTGCCCAATCCCAGGAATCCTTCTGCTTTTACCATGCTACTTCGTAAACATCTGCAGGGAATGATCCTGCAGGAAATTTCTCAGCCCGGACTGGAGAGACTTCTTTGCTTAAGCTTTGGCAATAAAAAGCTGATAATAGAGATAATGGGGAGGTATTCTAACCTGGCCCTTCTTCAGGATGATCTGGTACTGGGAGTCTTAAAACCTCAGAGGGAAGAAAGCCAGCGGCCCATAATGCCAAATATAAGTTACAAATACCCCCCAGGGCAGGGAAAGGTCCATCCTCAATCACTGTCCATTGCTGACCTCAAGGACAGGGAGGAAAAGGTTTGGCGGGTTCTTTTTAACACTGTAGAAGGACTGGGACCTCACACTGCCCGAGAACTGGCTTACAGAGCCCAGATAGATCCGGAGGAAAATATTTCCCAGTTAGATGATACTGAAATTAAAAAACTGGAGGAGGTAATGGGGTGGCTCACTAATTTCCTACAAAGAACAGATAGTCAGCCTACAGCCCTTATAGACCATGGCGAAATCAAAAACATTTTTCCCTTTAACCCCAATGGATGGCCCCACCTGCAGCGAAAACATTTTTCCACTTTGTCTTCAATGGTTGAGGAATATATTCTTAAATCCTGGTTTAAAGAAAAGCTAGAAAAAGAGCGAACTGAAATAAAAAAAGTAGTGCAAAAAGAACTGAACAGGAAAAAAAGAAAATCCCAAAAATTGCAGGAGGATTACCGCAAGGCAAAAAACCACGAAGAACTGCGAATTAAAGGGGAACTGCTAACAGCATATGCCCACAATATAAAGAAAGGCATGAAGGAGATTACCTTGCCCAATTTCTATGATTCAGAAAAGCCACTTTCCATAGAACTAAAACCTCACCTATCTCCTCAGGCCAACTCCCAAAACTATTTCAAGCATTACCGAAAAAGGAAAAAAGCTGTGAAACACCTGCAGCGAGAATATAATAAAAACATGCGCTTGATCAAGCACCTAGAACAGGTCCTTCATTTTCTCCAGGAGGCAGAAACTCTCCATGATCTGGAAGAGATCAGGGAAGAGCTAATCGATACCGGCATAATATCTTCTAAAAAGAAGCAGAAAAAACCAGAAAAATCTTATCCCTTGAATTTTTCAAGTCCAGATGGACATACTGTTCTCATAGGCCGGAACAACAAACAAAATGATGAACTCCTGCGAAGTTCTTCCTCTGAGGATTTGTGGTTACACGTTAAGGATATGCCCGGTTCACATGGAATAATCAAAACAAACAGGCAAAAATGCCCTGAGAGCACCCTTCTCTTTGCAGCAGAACTGGTAGCCTATTACAGCAAAGCTCGCCATTCCAGCAAAGTTCCAGTAGACTATACAAAAGTTAAAAACGTAAAGAAACCCAGGGGAAGCCCCCCGGGCTCTGTCCGTTATGAAAATTACAACACAATTATGGTTTCACCTCAAAAAAGCTAGAACGGGTAAATATAGAAACACGGGGAGATTGCACATGGAAAGCATCCCCGTGTTTTTAATTTCTCCCTGTTTAATTCTCCTTAGAAATACCGGTGAAGGTAAAGTTGTCCAGCATCAGGGAAGGAGCCAGAACGGCCCCGGCAAAAGCTGGAACCCTTTCCAGCTCATTGCCTACTGACTGCACGTTATTAAAAGCCTCTATTATGCTCTGAGTGAAACGCAGATTTTTTAAGGCCTTCTTTACCTGTCCTTTCTCAATTAGGAAAGTTCCATCCCTGGTAAGTCCTGTGATAATGGTCCTTGTTGGATGCACTACCCCCAGATAGTGGAAGCGAGTTATCAATATACCTTTCTCGGTTTTGCTGATCATCTCTTCAGTGCTGAATTCACCTGGTTTCAGCTTTAAGTTCAGGGGGAATGCCCCCATATTCCTCACTTCCGGAGGCAGACAATGGCCAGTAGATTTTGCTTCCCCTTTATTGGCCAGGTATGTGTCATAGACATAGTTTTTAAACACTCCCTCTTCAATGAGAGGCAGAGGTTTCTTAGTAACACCTTCAAAATCATATGGAAGGGGTAAATTCTCCGGGTCCCAGGGATCATCTATTATTGTAATTGATGGTGAGACAACTTTTTCTCCTTTTTTGCCACTGAAAAAACTACGCCCTTCTTGACAGGCCTGCCCATTAAAACCAATCATGTTTAAATAGGTGATCATGGCCCCTACAGCCAGGGGCTCAAGAATTACTGTGTAATCGCCAGGCTCTATATCATGGGTTTCCTTTGTATCCAGACACTTCTGCCTGGCCCTCTCTATAACTCTTGCAACTTCTATATCCCGCATGTCCACCTGTAAATCTTCAGCATATCCTTCACCACCCTGGCCCATCATCAAGGTTTTCAGGTAAGCCTGTGTTGATTCCCAGTGTCTATCCAATCCTTCCGAATTAATAACGCTGAACCGGGAGAGGTTATTGGAGAAAGTACCAAAAGCATTGAGCTCAGCCGGCCGGGCCCCGTCCACAATTTTCTTTACCACTTCTGCCCGCTGTGCTGGTGTAGAGTGGGCAGTTGCTTCAGAAAATGAATCCAGAGAAGGAGGTTCCTCCTTTTGCGGTTTGGGAAAAGAAACAAAATTAGGATCTGGCTCCTGGAATGACGCATTTTTTAAGGCCTGTTGCAGTGCTTCTTTTACCGATGCATAACCTGTATCGGTAGTTGAAGCACTCCCTTTTTTCCCTTCATCATAAACTGTAACAGTTACCTCACCTTTATCCTGTTCCAGATTCTGATGTATCTCTGAATTGGCAAAACGAGTTAACTTCCGGTTTTGCTGGTGATAAAATATCTCGGTAGCGACCCTGGATTCTTTTAAAACTTTTCGCAAAACTCTTTCTACCATTTTCCAACACCTACCTCTATGTTCTGGAAACGAGCATGGGAGACACCATGACCAACAGTAGCTGCCTGTGAAGGCTCACCCTTGCCACAATTAGGTACTCCCCATACTTTCCATTGATCCCGGCCGGTCACACCATCACAGGAATTCCAAAACTGTACAGTGCTGCCGGTATAGGTTGGATTCTTTACCATGGTTTTAATTTCTCCGTCCTCAATGAGCCAGCCCACCTGAGTTCCAAACTGGAAATTAATCCTCTTATCATCTATACTCCAGGATTTAATGGTATCCATCAGTACTCCCTTTTGAGTCCCTTTTATGAGTTCTTCCAGGCTGCTATCCCCGGGCTCTAAATTGATGTTGGTCATGCGAATTATGGGCAGGTGAATCCAACCCATGGCCCGCATGGTTCCATTGCTTTTCTGGCCCAGGGTATGAGCTGTTTCCCGGGAGGTAAGGTAATTTACAAACAAACCATCCTTTATGATATCCACCCTTTGGGCTGGCACCCCTTCATCATCGTAGGCGAAGGAGCCAAGAGCACCTTCAATAGTAGCATCTGCTGTTATATTGACTGCTGATGAACCATACTGCAGTTTCCCCAGTTTATCCTGGCTCAAAAAACTGGTTCCGGCAAAACCAGCTTCTGTTCCCAGAACCCGGTCCAGCTCTATGGGGTGGCCACAAGATTCATGAACCTGTAGCGCCAATTGACTGCCGCCAATAATCAGGGTCATCATACCCTGGGGGCATTGAGGAGCCTGCAACAGCTGCACAGCCTCTTCTTTCACTCTCTGACTTTCTTCCACCAGATCCAGGTATCTTACAAATTCAAAGCCCTTCTGAGCAAAATC
>PUNT01000059.1 GCA_003551905.1 Halanaerobiales bacterium | reverse complement strand
TTTTATTGTGTGGGGGGGTAATATGAAAGAATTGAAGGTTCTAACAGTATTTGGCACCCGGCCTGAAGCCATAAAAATGGCTCCCCTGGTTCTGGCCATGCAGGAGATCCCTGGTTTCAAGCCAGGCCTGGTGGTAACTGCCCAGCACCGGGAGATGATGGATCAGGTTCTCACCCTCTTTGATCTGTGTGCTGATTATGATCTCAATATCATGAAAGAAGGTCAGAGCTTGAGCTTCATCACTGAAACAGCACTCCGGGGTCTGGAAGGAGTCATAGTTGATTTCCAGCCAGACCTGGTTTTAGTGCATGGTGATACTTCTACCACCCTGGCCGGCGCCCTGGCTGCTTACTATCAACAGATTGATATAGGTCATGTGGAGGCCGGTTTGCGGACCTATGATAAGTACCAGCCTTTTCCGGAGGAGATGAACCGGCACCTGACAGGGGTTCTGGCTGACCATCACTTTGCACCTACCGAAAGGGCTGCCTTGAATCTGCAGCAGGAAGGTGTTTTCAGGGAAAAAATTCTCATCACCGGCAATACGGTCATTGATGCTCTCCTCATGACAGTAAAAAAACCCTGCTCATTCGAAGAAGGTCCCCTGGCAGATGTTGATTTCAATCTTCCCACCATTCTTCTCACGGCCCACCGCCGGGAAAACTGGGGCAAACCCATGGAAAGAATTTGCCAGGCGGTTAAAAAGTTACTGAAAGACTTGCCTGATCTACAGGTCATATATCCTATGCATCGCAATCCAACCCTGCGGCAGCAGGTTTTTTCCTGCCTGGGGGATTCACCCGGACTCTTTCTCATCGAACCCCTGGATTATCTTCATTTCAGCCATCTCATGGAAAGATGCACCCTGGTTTTAAGCGATTCCGGTGGTATACAGGAGGAAGCTCCTGCCCTGGGTAAGCCGGTGCTGGTGCTCCGGGAAAAAACCGAGCGGCCAGAGGCAGTGGAGGCTGAAACGGTAAAACTGGTAGGAAGTGACTCACAACGTATTTACACAGAAACCAAACTGCTCCTGGAGAATGAAGAGCTCTACAAAAGAATGTCCCGGGCGCAAAATCCCTTTGGCGATGGTCAGGCCAGCCGGCGGATATGTCAGTACCTTCTTGATTTTTACCGGGGAAATAAAAAAAAGGAGACTTGAAAAATCAGCAGGATGATTATGTTTCATGTGTAATAATATAATGATAGGTCGGTTAAGGCGTATGTTGGATTTTTTTTGTTCAGTATTTTTTTCCTGAACTATGAGAAATTTATTACATTCATTGTTTTTCTTCCGCTCGGTACCATATAATAGGATTGACTGAATGAGCTAGAGGAATCCGGTCGGCCTTTGCCGAAGGATGTAATTTGTTCAATACAGGAGGGGTGAGGGTGTCAGAATCCCCGTGGAGGCAGATTCTTCTGTCACTGTCCCTGCTAAGCCAGGTGGGCCTGGTGGTTATTATTAGCATAATAATTGGTCTTTTACTGGGTCAGTGGCTGGATGGTATTTTAGGAACCAGACTGGTTTTTTCCCTCCTGGGGATTCTCCTGGGGATTGGTGGCGGTATGGTTTCCGCTTTCCGCCTGCTGCAGAAAGCATTTAAGGATGATAATGATGGAACAGGTACAAAAGGAAGTTAACAGGATAATTTTTTTAGTTCTGAAAGTTGCTACTGTTCCGGCTCTGGGTCTAGTACTGGCTCAGAACTGGGACGGGCTGGTAGGGCTTATTCTGGGGCTCAGTGTTGCCATTCTCTCCTTTAAAATAATGGCCCGGAATGCCTGGAAAATTACCGGCTGTGAGAACCCTGTTCAGGGACAGGCTCTGGCCTTGACCGGTTATTTTATAAGGTTTTTTTTCTATGCCCTGACTTTAGCAGCTGCCCTGAATAGGTCTGGTGTTACATTTCTGGCCTGTGCCCTGGGTCTTGTCTTTATCAAATTTACCCTTCTAGGTGAAGGCATATTGAAACAGTTCATGCAGTCTTTGCACAGGAAATTAGGTCCGGTTAAGGAGTGAAGGAATCTTGAATTATATTCATTTTGCAACATTTGATATTCAGGCTGAATCTGGAGCCCAGCCCATATTCGAGATATTCGGATGGCCTGTAAATGACACCATTTTTATTGGCTGGATTATTTCCCTGGGGCTGGTGCTCTTTTCCATTGTGGTCACCCGCAATTTAGCCCTGCGGCCCGGCCGGCTGCAGAATGCAATTGAACTTCTTCTGGAGTACATTATAGATACCACTGAAGGGTTATTACCCGGCGGTGGCAAGAAATTCCTGCCTTTCATTGGCACCATAGCCCTCTATATTGGAATATCCAATCTGGTAGGGGTTTTGCCCCTGGCCAAGAACCCCACAGCTGATCTGAACACCACAGTAGCTTTTGGCCTGACAGTGTTTTTGGTAAGCCAGGGTTATGGTATGCAGCAAAAAGGGTTGTGGCGGTACATCAAGGGTTTTGCTGAACCTGTTTTCTTCCTGCTGCCCATCAATATTATAGGGGAACTGGCCAAACCCATTTCCCATTCCTTCCGTCTTTTTGGCAATATCTTTGGGGGTAGCGTTATTATAGCTCTGGCAGCTTTTTTTGTCCCGGGGTTCATCCCCGTTCCCTTTATGGCCTGGTTTGATATATTCATTGGATTGGTCCAGGCCTTAATATTCACCATGCTGGCCATAGCATATATTTCTGTGGCCAGTGAATAAGTAAAGGAGGAGATATCCTATGGTAGAATTCAGTCCCCAGGTAATTGAAACCATTATCAAGGCTGCTGCCCTGATTGGTGCAGGTTTGGCCTTGATAGCTGGTATCGGAGCGGGTGTTGGGCAGGGTTATGCAGCTGGTAAGGCTGTGGAGTCGGTGGCCCGGCAGCCGGAAGCAAGGGGTATTATCACCATAACCATGCTTATCGGGCAGGCTGTCGCCGAGTCTACCGGTATCTATGCCCTGGTCTTTGCCTTGATTCTCTTGTTTTTCATTATTCTCTAAAGGCAGCTTTAATTCTAACAGAAAGGGGGTACCCGGTCTTGAGTCTCTTGGATCATAATATTATCTGGGCAACAATTAACTTCCTGGTCCTCATGTATCTTCTTAACCGCTTTCTCTACAGTCCGGTGATGAAGATTATGGAGGAAAGGCGGGCCAAGATTGAAGGAGATCTTGACCATGCTGACAGGGAGAGAGAGAAAGCAAACGAATTACGCCAGGAATATAAAACTAAACTGGCTGGTGCCGAGGAGGAAGCCCGGCGCATCATTGAAGAAGGCTATCAGAAAGCCCAGGAAAAGAGGGAAGAGATTATTGCTTCTGCCCGGCAGGAAGCCAAACGGGAACAGGAACGGGCCCGGGTGGAGATCGCCAGGGCTCAGGCCGAAGCCCGGGCAGTTTTGCGTGATGAAATATCCGATCTGGCACTTTTGGCTGCCGGCCGCTTTTTGCAAAGAAAACTGACCGGTGAAGAGCATGAAGCCCTCATGGAGAAAGTGGTTCAGGAGCTGCCCCAGGAGGTTGGTGGTAGCCCATGATGACCATTTCTCCTGTTGCAGACAGGTATGCCCGGGCCTATTTTCAGCTGGCCCGGGAAAAAGATATGATTGACCGGCTGCAGGAGGAATTGCTGGAATTTCGCAATCTTCTCCGGCAAGAGCCAGACCTGCAGCGAATTCTCTTTCACCCCCGGGTGAAGGAGAGCGATAAGAAGTCAGTTCTCAAGAAAGTGTTACCGGATTTTCATCCTCTGACCCTGAATCTCTTTTTTCTCCTGGTGGATAAGAACCGCTTCACCATACTCAATGATCTGGTGGAATGTTTTGGACTTCTGAAAAAAGAACACAATAATCAGGAAGTGGTGCTGGTGCATGCAGCCCGGCCTCTGCCCCAGAGAGTCCAAAAAGCTCTGGAGGAAAAACTGCAGAAATCTTTTGGGAAGGAAATTGAGCTCAGGGTAATAATTGATGAAAAGATAATTGGCGGGCTGGTTTTGCAGGTGGGGGATGAGCTTATTGACGGCAGCATCCGCCGCAGCCTGGAAAAGTTAAAAGAAAGACTACAGGGGATTCAAGTCAGCCAGTTGGGAGTGAGTGAAAGTTGAAATTACAACCTGAAGAAATAGGTTCTGTAATAAAGGAGCAGATAGAGAAGTACAGCCAGGAACTGGAAACAGTGGGTGTAGGCACTGTTCTCAATGTTGGCGATGGTATTGCTCGCCTGTACGGTCTGGAGGATTGCATGGCCGGCGAGCTTCTGGAAATGCCCAACGGTGTTTATGGCATGGTTTTCAACCTGGAGGAGGACAGTGTAGGTTGTATTCTTTTGGGTTCAGATAACCTGGTGGAGGAAGGAGATATTGTTCGCCGCACCGGTCGGGTGGTGGAGGTCCCGGTGGGAGAAGCTCTCCTGGGGAGAGTAGTAAACTCGCTGGGCCAACCCCTGGATGGTCGGGGATCGGTTGAGACTCAAAGGAGCCGACCGGTGGAGCGGAAAGCGCCGGGGGTTGTTACCCGGATCAAGGTGAATACTCCCTTGCAAACCGGTTTGAAGGCTATTGATTCCCTGGTGCCCATCGGTCGCGGACAGCGGGAACTCATAATTGGCGACCGTCAGACCGGCAAGACAGCCATTGCTATAGATGCCATCATAAATCAGAGGGATACGGATGTTTACTGTGTTTATGTGGCCATAGGTCAGAAACAATCAACTGTGGCCCAAATCGCGGAAAAACTGCAGCAGGAGGGGGCCATGGATTATACCATAATCGTTTCTGCCACCGCTTCTGACACAGCTCCCCTGCAGTTTCTGGCTCCCTATGCAGGCTGTGCCATGGGAGAAGAATTCATGGAAGCCGGCAAGGATGTCCTGGTCATTTATGATGACCTTTCCAAGCACGCCACAGCCTACCGAACCATGTCCCTGCTCATGCGGCGCCCACCGGGCCGGGAAGCATTCCCCGGTGATGTTTTCTACCTGCACTCCCGCCTTCTGGAACGGGCAGCCAGATTGAACCATGACCATGGTGGCGGATCTCTAACAGCTCTGCCGGTAATTGAAACCAAGGCCGGCGACGTTTCTACCTACATTCCCACCAACGTCATCTCCATCACTGATGGTCAGATATTTCTGGAGAGCGATCTCTTCTATGCTGGGGTCCGGCCGGCTATAAATGTGGGTATTTCTGTTTCCCGGGTAGGAGGAGATGCCCAGATCAAAGCCATGAAGAAAGTGGCAGGAACCCTGAAGCTGGACCTGTCTCAGTTCCGGGAACTGGAAGCTTTTGCTCAATTTGGTTCTGACCTGGACAGGGCTACTCAGAGGCGTCTGGCCCGGGGTTATCGGATAGTGGAGGTTCTCAAACAGAATCAGTACGAGCCCATGCCCGTAGAGGATCAGGTCATTGCCATTTATTCAGTTACCCGGGGTTACCTGGATGATCTGCAGGTAGAGGAGATAGATGAATTTGAAAAGGGGCTTTTACAGTATATTGAGCAGAATAATTCGGACATAAGGGATGATATCCGCAGCAAGGAAGATCTTACCCAAAAAACAGAAGATGAATTGAAAGAAGCCCTTAAAGCATACAAGAAAATGTATACAGAGAAGAAGAAAAAGGAGAGTCATCTGCGCCGGGAGGCGGCTAGTTAGGGGGAAGAAACAATGGCCAAGATGCGAGAGATTAAAAGGCGCATAAAGAGTGTTCAGAGCACTCAGAAGATAACCCGGGCCATGAAGATGGTGGCAGCTACCAAGCTTCGCCGGGCCCAGGAAAGGGCGGAAAAAACCCGGCCCTTCTTCACCCGAACCCTGGATATTCTCCGGGGGGCTGCAGCCATAATAGATCCGGCTTGTCATCCCCTTCTTCTGCACAGGGAAGTTAAGAATACTGTGGTCCTCCTGGTAACAGCAGACCGAGGACTCTGCGGCGGCTATAACAGCAGGGTTATCCGGATGGTACTGGAGGAATTGCAGAACGAACCCTATGACATTGTAGGGGTTGGCCGCAGGGGGCTGGAAGCCTTCAAGCGCCGGGGCTACAATATTATTGAGAGCTTTACCAATATCCCTGACAATCCATCCTTTGATATTGCCAGAGCTGTGGCCGGGATTTTGATAGATCAGTATGTAGAGGAGAAGTGTGACCGGGTTCTCTTAGCCTATACCCGGTTCCATACACCCCTGAGCCAGGTTCCTCTCCTCATTCCCCTCCTGCCCATTGAGCAGCGGGAGATAGGGGAGCGGCAGGGTGTCAGGGACTATATCATGGAGCCGGAACCTGCTACGGTGCTGGACATCATTCTACCCAAATACGTGGAGAATGTGGTTTTTGGAGCTCTCCTGGAATCCAAGGCCAGCGAGTTTGGGGCCCGGATGACAGCTATGGATTCAGCAACAGAGAATGCCCAGGAAATGATTGAAAACCTTACCCTGGCATATAACCGGGCCCGCCAGGAGGAAATTACCAAGGAAATTTCCGAAATTGTTGGCGGGGCCGAGGCTCTTAAATGATGGCTGGAGGAGGTCGAAAAATGGTTGAACCGAAAAATGTGGGGAGAATTGTCCAGATTATCGGGCCAGTTGTGGATGTTTTCTTTCCGGAAGGAGAATTGCCTGGAATCCTGGGGGCATTGAAGATAGAAGATGAAGAAAAGGGGATCAACCTGGTGGTGGAGATCATGCATCACTTAGGTGACAACCGGGTCAGATGTGTGGCCATGGACAGCACTGATGGGTTGGTCCGGGGCATGCCAGTTAAGGATCTGGAAGGCCCAATAACCGTTCCTGTTGGCCGGGGCACCCTGGGTCGAATTTTCAATGTCCTGGGAGAAACCATAGATGAAGGTGGAGACGTGGAGGCGGAGGAGTACCAGCCTATTCATAAACTACCGCCAAAATTTGAAGAGCAGGAGACCAAGACGGAGATCTTTGAGACCGGCATCAAGGTTATTGATCTGCTTGAGCCCTATCCCCGGGGAGGCAAGGTTGGACTCTTCGGTGGGGCAGGAGTGGGCAAGACTATAATCATAATGGAATTGATCAATAATATAGCTATTCAGCACGGGGGCTTTTCCGTGTTCGCCGGTGTGGGAGAGAGGACCCGGGAAGGGAATGACCTGTGGCTGGAGATGAAGGAGTCTGGCGTTATGGACAAGGTGGCCATGGTTTTTGGCCAGATGAATGAACCGCCGGGAGCCCGGATGAGGGTAGGCCTTACAGCCCTGACCGTTGCTGAACACTTCCGGGATCAGGGAGGACAGGACGTGCTCCTTTTCATCGATAATATTTTCCGCTTTATCCAGGCTGGTTCTGAGGTTTCAGCCCTTCTGGGCCGGATGCCTTCTGCTGTGGGATATCAACCCACTCTGGCCACGGAACTGGGAGAATTGCAGGAACGCATCACCTCTACCAAGAAAGGTTCCATTACCTCGGTGCAGGCCATATTCGTGCCGGCTGATGATTTTACCGATCCGGCACCGGCCACTACTTTTGCCCACCTGGATGCCACCACCGTCCTTTCCCGCTCTATAGCAGAAAAAGGACTGTACCCGGCAGTGGATCCCCTGGATTCCACCTCCCGGATACTGGACCCCAATGTTATCGGGGAGGAGCATTATCAGACTGCCCGACGGGTGCAGGAGGTGCTGCAGAAATACAGAGATCTGCAGGATATCATTGCCATCCTGGGCATGGAAGAATTATCAGAAGATGATAAGGTTCTGGTCAACCGGGCCCGGCGCATGGAAAGGTTTTTGTCCCAGCCCATGTTCGTGGCCGAGCAGTTCACCGGTCGCCCGGGCAAATATGTGGACTTGAAAGAAACTATCCGGGGTTTCCGGGAAATTCTGGAGGGAAGACATGATAGCCTGCCGGAAGAAGCATTCTACATGGTGGGCTCCATAGATGAAGCCCTGGAAAAAGCTAAGCAGCTGGAGGAGCAGTAGGAATGGCTAGTAGCGTTGAACTGGAGATTTTAACTCCTGAAAGGATTGTTTTTCAGGAGGATATAGAGATGGTTATTGCCCCGGCCATTGACGGGGAGATAGGGATTCTGGCCAATCATTATCCTTTAATTACTGCATTGAAGATTGGGGTTTTGCGTATTCGCAAGCCTGATGAAGAATCCTGGTTGCCGGTGGCCATCAGTTCCGGGCTCATGGAGGTTCTTCCGTACCGGGTCAGTATTCTGGTTGCCACAGCAGAATTTCCGGAAGAAATTGATATAGAACGGGCTAGAGAGGCCAAGGAAAGGGCAGAAAAATTACTGCAACAGGAGGGCATTGATCGAGCCCGGGCTGAAGCAGCCCTGCAGAGAGCCCTGGCCCGGCTAAGGGCTGCTCAAGATGGCCAATAAATGGTATAAACCTGGGAGCAGGGAAACCCGAACCAGTGACGAAATTATAAGAGGAAGCATATATATAAACGAGGCAGGTAAGGCACCTGGAGGAGGCAGAGGTGTGGAAAAATTGATTATAAATGGTGGCGACCGCCTGAAAGGTGATGTTACCGTCAGTGGAGCTAAAAATGCAGCATTACCGGTTGTTGCAGCTGCCCTTATGGCCAATGGAGAAAGTATGCTGGAGGATATTCCCGGCTTACGAGATGTTTTTTGCATGATGGAAATACTGGGGGCCATGGGAGCCAGCGTCTCTTTTCAGGACAACGTTCTAACTGTTAATCCCAACGGTTCAGAGTTTGCCGAACCCCCCTACAACCGGGTTAGCAAGCTTCGAGCATCCTATTATCTGATGGGGGTTCTTCTGGCCAGGCAGAGATATGCTCGGATTGCCATGCCCGGGGGCTGTGCCATAGGTAACCGGCCTATTGACCTGCACCTTAAAGGGTTTAAAGCCCTGGGTGCTGAAACCAGCATTGACCATGGTGTGGTAGAACTAAAAGCATCCCGTCTCAGTGGAGCAAAAATCTACCTGGATTATCCCAGTGTAGGGGCTACCATAAATATTATGCTGGCGGCTACCCTGGCCAGCGGACTCACTACCATAGAGAATGCAGCCAGGGAACCGGAAATAATTGACCTGGCCAACTACCTTACTGTTATGGGGGCCAGGATCAAAGGTGTGGGAACTGATGTTATCAAAATAGAAGGGGTACAGGAACTGGTACCGGCTCAGCACCGGATTATTCCGGATCGGATTGAGAGCGGCAGCTACATGATTGCTGCAGCGGCTACCAGGGGAGATGTGTACGTCCGGAATTCCTTGAGTGAGCACCTGAAGTCATTGGTTGCCAAGCTCAAGGAGATGGGTGTAATTATCCAGGAAGATATTGAAGGGGTCCGGGTGACAGCACCCAACGGAATTCGGGCCGTGGATATTAAAACCCTGCCCCACCCCGGTTTTCCCACGGATCTCCAGCCCCAGATGATGGCTCTTCTCACCCAGGTGGATGAAGGGACCAGCATGGTTATTGAAACAGTTTTTGAGAATCGCTTCATGCACATAGATGAGTTGAAGCGCATGGGAGCCAATATCTCACTGGATGGGCGGGGTGCCCTGATAAAACCCTCGCCCCTGAGTGGAGCCAGGGTAAGTGCCAGTGATTTGCGGGCTGGAGTGGCCCTTATTATTGCTGGGCTGGTGGCTGATGGAGAAACTGAGATAGAAAACGCCTATCACGTGGAAAGAGGCTATGAAAAAATAGAATTGAAGCTAAAAGATATAGGAGCAGATTTGAAGGTGGTTTGAGAGTGCCGGGGGCTACCCCCGGTTTATTCTTAGGATGGTATATCTTAGCAATTGATGCTCTGTTCACGGATACAGAGAATAACCGGTTGCAGAAATTTGCTCCGGTAGTGAGCTATTTTCGTTCTCCCTAAAACCTCATGAGCACAGGTGTTTAAAGATATCAAAAAATGTTTTTACCCCAAATAATGCGAGATATTTGGCTAATTACCGTTAAACCTAAATAAATTTAAAAAATTGACCCCAAATAACACAAAGAAGGTGATCCTCCTCTATCTCT
>PUNT01000115.1 GCA_003551905.1 Halanaerobiales bacterium | reverse complement strand
TTCCAAAAATAGCTTCTTTCTTCCCTTACTTATAAGGCCAGCTTTTGATAAACCCTGCAAGCCCCTGGTCACAGTAATACGGGAAACTCCCAGAAAATCAGCCAGCTCCTGATGTGAGAAATTCAGGCAACCATTCCGGCCATGTCTATGGAAGAAAGTCAAAAGGGCACTGGCCAGCCGGGAACGGAAAGGTAAAAAAGTGCTCTCCCGCAATTCTCGGGCTAAAAAACCCACCTGCCGATCCAAACTTTCCAAAAGAGCCAGGGCACCCCCGGTATTGCTCAAGATTTCTGAGAGCTCTGAATGGGAAAAGTATTTGATTCGGGAAGAACTCTTGGCCTGCAGATAGTAAGTGCAGCTTTCTTCCTCACCATCTAACCCCCCAACATAATCTCCTGACCCTGCTATGAACAAAATCCGTTCACGCCCTTCCGGTGTCAGCACATAAAGTTTTACCAAACCTTTCTCCACCAGGACAATTGCCGGGTTGTCCCTGAGAAAATAAACTTCTTCTGCCTGCAGGTGCTTCCTGCTACCCCGCAAATCCAGACCTCCTTCATCATGCTAATTTCAGATGCCGAGTATTTAATTCGCCTCCTGCTACAATTTCCCTGCTCACAAGGAAGGTTTTTTCCGTCTGACAATTATCCCCTCTGCTACTTCCCGGTCCGTGGCTATCTGAGTCCGGCCAATCTGAAAGAGAAAAGCCGGCCAGCGCTGTAAAATTTGTACCTCCCTGCCCGGAAGAAAACCCAGGGAAAAAAGGCGGCAGGAAAGAGCCGGCTGGATTCTAGAAAGCTCCACCAGCACTAAAACCTCCCCCACTTCAGCCTGGGAAAGAGGTAGGGCTTTTTCTCTTTTTCCAGCAATTTCCCTGCCTGAAGATGCCTGCATTTCCATCACCCCAAAACTATATAGTGAATATCCCCAGTTCAAACAAAATATTTGCAACAAAACCCATGAAAAAAGCAAAAGGGATAATAATTCCGCACATGATCAGGGCAGCTTTAAGTCCCCGCTCCTTGATATTTACCGCCAGCTGAACAACACAGGGCACAAAAAGAGTGAGAGTCACTGCTGCCACAACCAGTTCATGTCCCAGAATAACTCCCCGGGCATGTAGATCAAAAAGTCCAGCTGCCCCATAGTCCCTGCGAAAAAAACCAAATATAAAAACCACACTGCTTTCTGCCGGCAATCCTATTAACGAAACTACTGGAGCCAGCACCCCTATTAATAGCTCAAAAATACCCACTAGCTGACCAACCCAGATGATAATGCTGGCGCCTAAAAAGAGGGGTAAAATCTCCATAAGGTACCATTCTATCCGCTTCCAGGTCTTGAAAAGCAGATTGGACAAAGAAGGTAATCGCAACGCTGTAACCTCAAGGCAAAAAGGCAACCTTTCGCCTGGCAGTATTTTTGCCGAAATAAAACCCATTAACAAAAAGCTGCCGGCAACGAATAAAAACCAGATAAAAAGAGCTCCCGGCATACTGGAGAGAAGACCGGCAATAACCCCTAACTGGGCAGAACAGGGAACAGCCAGGGTCAGGAGAAAGGTGACAATTAACCGCTCCCGACTGGCAGAGAGAATCCTGGTTGACATAGTTGCCATGGCATCACAACCAAGCCCCAGCACTACAGGGATAACCGCCTGTCCGTTGAGGCCTATTCTCTTGAAAAGACTATCCAGGAGAAGGGCCAGCCGGGGCAGGTAGCCAGTATCCTCCAGAAGTGAGAAGAAGAAAAAAAATGCAGCTACCACCGGCAGTATTATGGCCAGGGCATAGCGCAGGCCCATGGTGATAATGCCAAAATCGCCAACCAGGAGTTCTTGAATAGCTGGCCAGGGAATAAAATCTGTCACCAGCCTGCTCATAGCCGGGTTGAATATGCCCAAAAATATACGATTATCCAGAAAATCCACAACATAACCTGCCCCCAAAATTCCCACCAGCTGATAAAAACCAAGGTACAGGACCAAAAAAAGAAAGGGCAAACCGGTTAAGGGATGGATCATGAGTCGGCTTAAATTTTCTGCCAAAAAAGTTTTTTCTGATTTACTTTCTACAGCTCCGGCAATAAGGAAATCAACCTTCTTCTGACGCTGCAGCCTGACAAAAAGGCATAGAGGAATTCCCAATTTCTCCCTGTAAGAAGCCAGCAACTCCTCCCTGATCTTCCGGTTATCAGGTACCTGAAACATTTTGGTTGATTTCTCATCCTCCTGCATAAGCTGTAAGGCTGCTCCTCTCTTACCGGGATAGATGTTTCCCTGGAGAAAGCTACCTATTTCTTCTAAAATTTCCTCCAGCTGTCGGTCATAAGTTATGTGAGTTTGAGGAAATCCCTCCTCACCCAGAATCCGGGCCAGCGTACTTTTAATCTCTTCAATCCCTTTTCCTGTAGTAGCAACTGTCCCTATAACAGCTATTCCCAGACTCTGGCTCAACTTTTTAAGATTTATCTCTATCCCCTGTTTTTCTGCCTCATCCAGCATATTCACCACCAGCACTACACTGAGCTCCCACTCCAGTAGTTCCAGGGTTAAATTCAGCATCCGGGGCAAATTCCTGGCATCCACAACATGTATGATAACTTCTGGCTTCTCCTGGACCAGTATCTGCCGGGTCACTTCCTCTTCCTGGCTGGTTGGTATAAGAGAATACATTCCTGGCGTGTCAATTATTTCCACATTATGGCCATAAAAAAACCCGGACCCTCGCATAACTTCTACAGTGGTACCGGGATAATTAGCAACCAATCCATAAATTCCTGTCAGTTCGTAAAATATAACACTCTTGCCCACATTGGGACCACCAATGAGGGCAACTTTACTCTGGCCAGATGCCCAGTATTTATTTAGGGCTGATCTCCTCTTCTCCACCTTCATTCCCTTCCCCTGCCTGGCGGCACTTGCTACAGTAACCGTAATACTTCAGCAAATGATCTGTTACTTTATAATTGTATTCATCTTCTATATGTTTCATGAAGTCCTTGATCATTTCGTCGCTGAATTCCTTGATCTCCCCACAGCCAAGACAGATCAGGTGATGGTGGTGGTCATCAACATCCTCCAGTTCATAGCAGCGGCTTTCTTCATCCAGATTTAAACTGTTGAGTATTCCTATTTTACACAAAACCTCCAGTGTCCGGTATACAGTTGCCAGTCCAACCCCGGCTCCTTCCTGGCGCAGCCTGCTGTAAACCTCTTCCGCGGTGAAATGTTTTTCTTGTAATTCCAGGAGAGTCTTTAATATAATACGCCGGGGCTGGGTTATCTTATAATTCTCTTCTACTAACCTGGCCTCCATTTCCTCCTGTCTGGACAAGAGATTACCTCCTACTGATAATAAATTTCGCTACTAACAAAATTTTACTTTGCTTTCACCCCCCTGTCAAGAGATTCCGGAATTTTATTCCTCCGGAACTCCACAAACATTGGATAGGGTGACAGACAACGTAAAATTCCCTTCACTAGCAGCAGACTTAAATATCTCTTGCAGGGTTTTCCAAACCCTATCTTCTGAGCCCCTTATAAATGTGCTCATATTGCCTACCTCAACCTCCAGTTCCCTTTCTTTCTGCAATGTATCCAGAACATTTTTTATCTTCTGGACATAATCAACTTCACCTAGAGGATATAAAGATAGCTGACAGGCAATTCTATTTTCCCCAGCGCCCACAGATAAAACCTCCATTCTTTCTTTGGCTCTTTTGGCCTTCTGCCTCCACCTCCCGGGCCTTTTCTTTATCCTCAACTGAAAAATTGGGTCCAAAATAAAGCCCCATGGTATATTCTCCTTTAACTCCTGGCAGCAGATTTAGCAGCTGTCGGGGAGTGAAAAAACGGGCCTTTTGCCAAACAGAATTACCCTTTTGCCCCTCCTTCTCGTAGAACTCAGCCCAGGGGCTTTCCCGGGCAAGCACTCCTAAAATCAACCTCCCACCTTTTTTTACGACTCTCCAGGCTTCTCGAGCCGCTCTTTCCGGTTCACGTAAAAACTCAAAAACTGTTACTGCCAAAACAAGATCAAAAGTCTCATCAGCAAAAGGCAACTGCAAAATATTTCCCTCCATAAACTCAATAATCAAATCCTTGTCTTCAACTTTTTTACCAGCCTCTCTCAACATATAAGAGGATATGTCCAGCCCGGTAACATCCAGACCTTTCTCAGCCAGGAGAATGCTATAGACACCCGTCCCGCAACCTAAATCCAGGGCCTTCTCTCCCTCTTTTGGCCGGGCCATTTTAAGCACCATTTCCTTTTCCACTTCATCTACCAGGCTGCCCAGTTTGCTCCTGTACCAGAAATCATAATTTTCGGCCACCTTGCTATCAAATATAACTACTATAATCAACTCCCACTCATATGATCCTGAAATAAAAACAGTCTTCCCCGGTTTTTTAATCTATTTTTGCCCAGCCCAAGAAATTCAGGATCTTCCGGGCCAGTTGAACTAGGGGAACCCCAGGTATCAAGGGCAAAAAAACCAGGAGAATCCTATTATTGATCAGGAGATAATCCTCTTCAGAATCCTTTTCTTCCTTTCTTTGCAGAATTATCAGACGATCCCGGGCACTTTTTAGATAAGGGCTGAAGATTGGTGGATAAGAATAGCGGGAAACCGTTCTAATCTCAGCCCCGGGCAGCAAATTTGCAATCTCATCAGCCAATCCCCGGGCCAGGGTAGCTAAAACTGCTCCATCTCTTCCCACACCAAGAAAAGTGATCCGGCCCATATTCTACCCTCCTGAATAAAAAAAGACCTCAGGAAGACCTGAGGTTATTCTTGCTAGTAAGAAAAAACATGATTACCTATTTGCCTGGCTACCGGCCGACGAGCGATCCAGTTGTTGGTGGAAGTGCGAGGGTTGTAAAAGAAGAGGGCTCCATATGTGGGATCATAACCCATTAAAGCTGCCCGGGCAGCATTTAGAGAAATCTCAGTAGGATAGAGGTTAACCTGTCCATCATTTATGCTGCAGAACTGTCCCCCCTCCATAACAACTTCCCTGATAGTACCAGGAAACTGAGAATCTTGCAAGCGGTTCAGGACAACAGCAGCAACACCTACCTGTCCTTTAAAAGGTTCTCCCCTGGCCTCACCGTGAACAATTCGGGCCAGAAGCAGGATGTCTTCCCTCTCCGGGTTAGAACGGGATGCTGTAACCTGATCCTCTGATGGCAGTACCTCCAGGGTCCGGGGACCAAAAATTCCATCAGCAACAAGTCCTTCCAGTCTCTGAAGTTTTTTCACTGCCTCTTCCGTTGCTCTACCATATATACCGTCTATATCTTTTGGGTCATAAAGGTCTAACTGGGCCAGTCGCTGCTGCAAAAGAGCCACGTCAACCCCTTCATCTCCCCTGCGGAGAGTGCGTTCACCAAGTTCAAAAAACTCTTCTGCGCTAACATTACCGGCTATGAAGATAACCATCAGCAGTAATATCAGAATAACCTTCTTCATGATATGTACCTCCCCCCTGCCGCTAGGTGACAAGGTCCAGGCGTTCTTTAATTAGTCTTTCCAGATAACGGAGAAATTTGGTGGTAAAAAACTCCTTTTCTCCCAGGGGAGGAACCAGGATTGTGTACATATTCAGGCGATTCCCACCCCATATATCAGTAAATATTTGATCACCAATAACTGCCGTTTCTTCTGCTTCCAGGTTCAACTGCTGTAAAACCCGGATGAAACCTCTCCGTGTGGGTTTAACTGCCTGTCCATTAGCAGGCACCCCCAGAAGCCGGGACATGGACCGGGCCCTCTTTGGAAATGCATTGGACAGGAGCGCAACAGAAAACCCCATATCCTTTGCCCTCTTAATCCACCTGCAAACATCTTCTTCAGGAGTACAGGCATCCCAGGGCAGAACAGTATTATCTATATCACAAATTATTCCCCTTATTCCCCTTTCCTTGAGCTTATCCAGGTCCACCTTTTCCAGGGCAGGGGCAACTTCGTTCGGTCTAAAACTATTAAGCATAATATGGATTAACTCCTATAGGGAGTATTCCCCCTGTTTGATAACTTATTCATACTGATTATAGCATAAATAATAGAAAATATAAAGAAAAACTTGGGACTTTTATCAGTCATTCGCCAGCAGGACCTTTTCAGCATAAGTAATGGGAAAAGCCCGGCAGTAAAGCCGGGCCTTTTATTTTTAAAATACCCGCTGCATGAGAAAATGAAGCTCCCTTTTCTATTCCAGTATAATATCAAAACTCAACTCTACTGTTTCTCCAGCTTCCAGTATATCCGGGACTAAAAGGTATCCATCTTCATCTAGCTCATAATCAGCAGTTTCTTCCACCATTTCATAGCTGTCAGCAATAACCCTTATATAGTAGGTTTCTTCCGGAAGGAGTCCATTAATTTGAAAGGATCCAACAGGGTATGTTTCGCCTCCTACAGTTTTTTCTTCTTCCAGGGCCAAAACTTCAGCTATAGGTTCATCCTTTTCTGCATAAAAAACCTGAACGTATATATTTTCTTCTTCTATCCCTCCTTCAGTTTCATGGACAACCCGCCCCCGAAGATTGCTGGAGATAACCTTATCAAACACTCTTATAGCCGTGGGATTCATGATGTATTTACCTGCATGTTCACTGGGATCATATTCAAAACCGGGAACCGGAATACTGGATCCAGCCTTAATTACAAAATTATTCACAAAAGCATCCAGAACAAGCTGGGTAATGATTTCCTCCTCAATGGTGAATTGATGGTGGATTTTTAGACCTGTCTGGATACCACTGGGAACAATCAGGTGATTTTTCTCCCCGTCAATCACCACATTTGAAAGGTCATCACTGCTGTCATCACATATTAACCTGATCTCAGTGTAATTGCCAGGAGGCAGCATGTCATCCCCCAGCAACTCCTCATCAAAACGCAAATCCAGGAGATTAACTTGTAGAGGGTCTTCACTCATGTCATTCAGTGTCTCCCAGGCCCCTCCCTCTCGATTAACATCAACTTTGGTTATTGTAACATTTACTTCTTGAATCCCTTCTGCAGGTCTATCAGTGAGGAAAATTGCCAGCCTGCCACCATGGGACTCCCAGAGATTTTCACATGCTGTTAAGCCCAACACTATAACTACGACCATTACAACAATCGTCAATCTGGCTCTCATCTTTTCTCCTCCTTTTTATCTGGCTTTTTCATCTTTATTATCTGTCAAAAAGCAATTTTTTTCTGTGACCCAGCTCACATTATTGCATTTTACATTATTATATAATAAAAAAACTAACTAGACTTTCAGCAGTTTCCCGGTGATCCACAAAGAACTCATCTTTAGCCAGAAAACCCAATTGCATCGCTCCGGGCATCATTGTCAGTTACTCAGATATTAAAGGAAAAGGGCCTGTTCTGCCGAAAATAACGTTAGAGTAAACTTGCAAAGGTGTGCCTGCAATGGGCTGGAGAAAAAAAATCTTATACAATATTCTGTTGTTTCTTCTCATTTCCTTTCTATTTCTCCTGGGTAGCTTTGAAAACCTGGAAAACCTCTTTATCGACCTCAGCTACCGCTGGAATGCAAAAGAAAAAGATTTAGAAAAGTCTCCTGTCGTTCTGGTAGCAATTGATAGTCCTTCACTGGAGGAGATAGGCAGCTGGCCCTGGCAGCGTAACATCCATGCCCGGGGATTGGAAAAAATATTTGCTGCTGGTGCTAAAGTTGTAGGACTGGATCTGCTTTTCCTGGAAAAAAAAGAAGGGGATGAAATCCTGGCAGAGGCCATGAAACTCGGGCCGGTCTTCCTTCCTTTAGCCCTTGACATCTCGATTATAAGGCGTTTTTATCAGGAAACTCTTTATGTCCGCAAATCCTTTGAACCCATCCCTGCTCTAGCCCATGCTACTGAAGGGATTGGCCATGTTAATTTCCTGGCAGATCAGGATGGCATTATCCGGCGTTTCACCAGCCTGGAAGATTTCCCATCTTGGTGTAAAATATTAGCTGAAGCCTATACTCATCAGCCTATCACTATAGACAATGAAAGGACCTATATAAACTTTATAGCACCGGGGAATCCTTTTCCCACAATATCCTATCTAGATCTCCTGAAAGGAAACTATTCGCCTGCTTTTTTCCAGAACCGGGTAGTGCTAATAGGAAGCACAGACCCTACACTGGGAGATCAGGTTATGACACCGTTTTCCCGGCATGGTTTTGTGCCTGGTGTTATCATCAACGCCCATGCTGTCACCACCCTAATAGAAAGAAATTTTATTACCCGCCTGCCCCCGGCTTCCATCCTTTTAATTTTTGTCATCATAACCATCAGCAGCAGCATTTCTTTGAGCAGAATGGAGTATAAAAGGACAATCATGTTATTAATTCTCCAGATTGTAGCCATACTGATTTTGAGTCAGTTCCTTTTCAACAGGGGAATTATACTGGACAGGATTCCCCTTCTCCTGGGAGTAGTATTTCCAGGGGCAGTTCATCTTTATGATATTATTGCACTGGGTGAACAAAAACAAAGGGAGATGAAAAAACTCTTTCAGCGTTACCTCCCGGCCCATCTGGCCCAGGAAATCGCTGCCAATCCCCAAAAAGTGAATCTTAAAGGTGAGAGGAAAAAAGTAGCAGTCCTCTTCATAGATTTACGCAACTTCAGCAACTGGTCGAAACAAAGAACACCTGAGGAAGCAGTTAAACTGCTAAATATATTTTTTCAAGGGGTAACAGAAGCCTCCATGGCCAGGGGAGGAACCCTGGATAAATTCCTGGGAGATGGTGCCCTTATAGTCTTTGGAGCTCCTATTCCAGTCCAATATCCCTGTCAGGAGTGTTTGAAAGTTCTCGTGAGTGTACACAAAAAATTGCAGGAGCTGGACTTTCCCCTTGCTTTTGGAGCAGGCATTGAGGTTGGCGAAGTCGTGGCCGGTCATATTGGTTCAGAGAAGAGAATGGAATATACCTTTATTGGGCCTGCAGTCGACCTGGCCAGTCACCTGGAATCCATGGCCAAACCCGGCCAGGTACTCCTGGGACCAGAAGCAATTGAAGAATTGCCTGATGACTTAAAAAAAGTCAGATACGGTGATTATCTCATCTTAAATATTGAAAATCTGGGAGGCTTAGATTATGAGTAAAAAGGTTCTTTTCGGGTTTCTTTTGTTCACCTGTATGTTACTCTTCTTAAATCAAAGCCTAACCACTCATTCCCAGAAGGTGATTATCTCAGAACTGGAAGGCAGGGTTACATTACAACGTGATATCCCGTGGTGGCGGTTCTGGGACTATGAAGTCCTTGCAGATGGAGATTTTCTACAGGAAGGTGATCGGGTTCGTACCGGTTCCAGAGGATCAATTAGAATGGAGTTTCCCTGCCAGACCCTGGTGACAGTTGGTCCCGGTTCTCTTTTTGAAATTCACTCAACCAGCGAAGATGGAAGCAGGCTGTACATGAGAAGGGGAAGCCTGGGAGCCAGGATAGTTCACATAATAGAAGGATTAACCACTTTTGAAGTGGAAACACCCTCATCCATTGCTGCAGTAAGAGGAACAGAATTTAAAATGCATGTAGACTATAAAAGAACTGTCCTTATTGTAAGTAGCGGTAACGTTTACCATGTATCTGCCAACGTTGAAGTACTGGTCCCGGCCGGCAAAATGAGTATAGCAGAAAAAAATAAGCCTCCTGAACATCCCAAAGACATCCCAGATGAAATCAAAGAAAAGATCCCTGATTTACCTGGACCACCAGACTACCCACCAAACGGAAAGCCAGACTAAAGGGGAGGGGACAAGGTGGCTTATGAAGATTTAATTAATTTAACCAGCTTTGATCTGTTTTCATCTGTAAAACAGGAAGACATTCAAAAGATTGAAATGATTACATTCTCCCAAAAATTTCAGCCCGGGGATATAATATTCATGGAAGGGGACCCCGGCCAAACCCTCTACATGATCAAAAGTGGATGGATCAAAATAGCCAGGATATCTCCACAAGGCAGAGAAAAAACCCTGGCCCTGCTGGGAAAGGGAGATTGCATGGGAGAACTGGCATTACTGGATAAAAAGGGCAGATCAGCTACAGCCCAGGCCCTTACCCGCACTGAAACCCTCTGTATAGATTCACAGGATTTTCAAGAACTACTGGACAAATATCCTTCCATATCCCGAACAGTGATAAAAATCCTTACTGAAAGACTCCGCAGAGCCAACAAAGAAATTGAAAACC
>PUNT01000001.1 GCA_003551905.1 Halanaerobiales bacterium | reverse complement strand
TTTAACTTGCCATTAGGAGAACGCCAATCTTGGCGCTTACAGACCCGCTGGGACAATTCACGACGGGAAATTGTTGGTTCTGCATCAACTGTTTCCATAATGTATTTAATTAACGAGTTTGAGAAATGAAGACCATGGATTATCATAGCTCTATTCTATCGAGATTCTATCCCTGTGTTAAGTGTGTGTTAAGACTAGACCTAAAGGCAGGGGTTTTACGCCGATCCTTGGTAATCATAGGGGATTTTCCCGGTTGAAGTGATAACTTCTGATGGTGAGGTTTTAATTTCCTGAACATCTGTTTGCAGAAACCGAATGCCCTTTTTCTCCAGTCTCCCAAGTTTTCGGGTTATGGCTGCCGGTTCTCTCTTGCCTATCATCAAGAGAGGGTAAGAGGGGTAGTAAATATGTTCATTCCTTCTGTCAATTAAAGTGATTTGATGTTCTTTTTTCAGTTTTTTCTGCAGGATGTGGGAGATGACAATGCCACCTGTTCCGCCACCTAAAACCAGAAAATTAGCCACTTTATTCCTCCTTCCTTTCTACCTCTAATGATATATTTCACCGGTACCGATAAAATAATACAAATTTTTGTTATCCAGAAGGGAAAACCTTATCTTGACAACATCTTTTTAAAAAACTAAACTAAATATATTGCATCAGATATTTTTGCTAGAAAAGAACAGAAGGAGGTATTGATTATGGAAGAACAGGGTATTTGGCGGAGATTCTTGCTGGAGAGCGGAGTCTGGGAAGGATCTTTGAATAACTATGTTAACAGAGAAGGAGGGCTGGTTCAGCAAGGAACCAACCGCATGCTGGTGGAAATACAGGATGATGGTTCCATCCAGGTTAGAAATCAATTATTCAATTCACAAGGGAAGAAGACAGATTATGAGGGTTTCATGCATGTAAAAGTAGAAGGGAATAGACTCATGAATCAAAAACCTCTAGAACAGGACCCAAATACCAGTAACCCCATAAATAATTATAATTTCCAGGGCTATATTGCGTTAAAACATATTTACATCTATGAGGAATATGATGAAGTATTGCCGGAGGGGAACGTGGAAAACCGCAGAAACAGCATGCATTATTATTTTCCCCAGGAAAATGAAATTATTAGTATTGCCGATGTATATGTAAATGGGCAACTCCTGGTTTTCGGGACCAGTCATTTCTACCGGCAGGAGGATGGATAAGGAGAAAAACCAGTAATAGCAAGGGTGGAGTGCGACTTGCCTTTCTTGACATCCACTAGAAAGTCTGCTACAATAACCTTGCGCTGCCGGGGATGAAGCTTTCACATTCTCCATGTAGCATCTTTTTTGAGGGAGTTCAATGATTAAAGATAAAGACCAGCATTACATGAGAATGGCTTTGAGTCAGGCCAGGGAGGCTGCCCGTCAGGGAGAAGTCCCTGTTGGAGCTGTTGTGGTTCTGGGAGAAGAGGTTCTGGGTCAGGGCTATAATATGCGGGAAAGATTGCAGGATCCTACAGCACATGCAGAGATTATTGCTATAAGGGAAGCTGCAGAAGCTTGTGGATCCTGGCGCCTGCAGGGCTCGGAAATGTATGTAACCCTTGAGCCCTGTCCCATGTGTGCTGGCGCCATAATTCAGGCCAGGGTAGCTCGATTGGTTTATGGAGCACCGGATCCTAAGGCAGGAGCGGTTGTTTCTCTCCTGAACCTTTTTGATGTTTCTGGCTTCAATCATGCAGTTGAAGTTCAGGGTGGTATTTTGGCTGAAGATTCGGCAAAAATTCTACAGAAATTTTTTCAAGATCTGCGCAGTGGAAGGGTGTCCGAGTCCGGCTAAAGGAGCTCGACTCGAAATCGAGTTGGCAGCAAGCTGCCACGAGGGTTCGAATCCCTCCCCTTCCGCCAAAAAGTTAATAGTTCTAAGGTGGAGAGGTGCTGGAGTCCGGCTTAACAGGCACGCCTGGAGAGCGTGTGAAGGCTCTGCCTTCCGAGGGTTCGAATCCCTCCCTCTCCGCCATTTTTATCTTCTTTTTAAAAAGATTTGGCCGTACTAGGCGGGGGGCTAGCGGTACCCTGAACCTGCAACCCGCTACAGCAGGGCTGAATTCCTGCCAGAGGATTATCCTTGTCAGGGTCTGACCGAAGCAAGTGGTGTTGAGGTCCGGGTCCTGCGCGACGGAGCCCTATGAACCCCGTCAGGCCCGGGAGGGAGCAGCGGTAAATGGGTGACTCCGGGTGCCGCAGGGGTGCCTGGATGGAGCTAACTACTTCTGTAACGCCTGAATGAGGAGATTCGAAGGCAGGTGTACGGCCATTACTGTTAAATCCCCTATATCGGGGATTTTTTTTCCGATTGTTTTTTAGAGCGGGGAGGATAGAAGGGGGGATATGCCGAATCTTCTAATTGGAGGTGGCAAACTTATGGGATACATGGCCTTATACCGGAAATATCGCCCCCGCAGCTTGCCAGAAGTTGTTGGGCAAAAGGCAGTAGTTCGCACACTAGTAAATGCATTAAAAGGAGGTCAAATTCATCATGCCTATCTTCTTTGTGGGCCCAGGGGAACCGGAAAAACATCTGTTGCCCGGGCTTTTGCCCGTTCAGTAAACTGTCATGAAGGCCCTACCCCTGAACCATGTGGCAAATGTGTTTCCTGTTTACGGATTGAACAGGGAAGCTCCACCGACATGGTTGAAATAGACGCTGCTTCCAACCGGGGCATAGACGAAATAAGGGCATTAAAAGGGACAGTGTCCTTTTCTCCCAGTGAAGGGAAGTTCAAGATATATATTATAGATGAAGTTCATATGTTAACCAAAGGAGCTTTTAATGCTTTTCTCAAAACCCTGGAGGACCCACCTCCTGGTGTGTTGTTTTTGCTGGCTACTACTGAACCTCATCAGGTTTTGCCAACAATAATTTCTCGCTGTCAGCGATTTGACTTCACATTACATACACAGAAGGACATTGTAGAACGTTTGTCCTTTATCTGCAAGGAAGAAGGTATAGAAGCAGATGCTGAAGCTCTGGAGACTATCGCTATTTTTGCTGAAGGAGGACTTAGAGACGCCATATCCATTCTGGATCAGGCCATCTCCTTTACAGGAGGAAAAATAAAAGAGGAAGATGTTATTGAACTTTTGGGACGGGTTGATCAGGATACACTCCAAAGCATGGTGGAGGCTGTATGCCAGAGCGATATCTCGGGGTTTTTAGAGCTAATTCATTTTGCTGGAGAGAAAGGAAAAGATCCCAGGCAGCTTGCAGATGATCTTTCCCGCTATCTGCGACAGGTACTGATTATTAAAGAATGTGGATATGACACTTCAATGGTGGAGCTAACAGCAGAAAAACGCAAAGCTGTTTATGAAGATGGAAAAGATATTGCCCGGGAAACTCTTCTAAAGATGCTGGAAGTTCTGGCTGAGCTTAACAGAGACTTGAAATTTTCTACCCAGCCTCATTTGCTTTTAGAAATAGCCGGTGTTCGTCTGGCTGTAACAGCAGAGGATAATCTTGCTCATAGACTCAAAACCCTGGAAAAGAAAGTTGAACAACTGGATAAAATTCAGGTGCAGGGCAAAATTAAAGAGGAAATGAAGAAACCACAGAAGAAAAAAGAAGAAAAAGAAACAGAAAAAATAGAAGAGTCAACTGAGAAGATTTCTGAATTACAGAGCAAGTGGCCGGAATTTATGAATTACCTGCAGGAGAAAAAGGAAAGGCGTTTATGTGCTTTTCTAGAACCTGCTGCACCTCTGGAAATAAAAGATAATACCATAATTATTGAAGTTCGCCATTCTTTTCACCACAAAAATCTGGAGAAGAATAAGGATATGGTGCAGCGCAGGGTAAAAGAATTTTTTCAGCTGGATCTGAAACCTGTTTTTTCTTTGAGAAAAGAAGAAGGTGAAGAAGAAGATGACAATAATGATGATGAGGTTTTGCAAGATGGGGAGAAAAAAAAAGAAAAGTCCCTGAGGGAGCATCCTGTGGTAAAGGGAGCCATTGAACTTCTGGATGCTCGAATAATTGATGGGTGAAAGGGGAGTTTTTTCATGAATATGGGAAAAATGCTCAAACAGATTCAAAAAATGCAGGGAGAGATGGCTAAAATACAGGAAGAACTGGCGGACAGGGAAGTTAAGGCTTCTTCTGGAGGTGGTGCTGTAGAAGTCACAGCTAATGGAAAACAGGAGATTATGGATATAAAAATAGATCCTGATATAGTGGACAAAGATGATATAGAGATGCTGGAAGATCTGGTGTTGGCAGCAGTAAATGAGTCTTTACGCCTTTCCCAGGAAATGGCCAACGAGGAAATGCAGAAAATCACCGGGGGCTTGAATATCCCGGGGCTTTTCTAAGATGAGATACTTTGCCCGCCCCCTATCCCGACTTATGAGTCAGCTGGCAAAACTGCCAGGAATAGGGCCTAAAACAGCTCAGCGCCTTACCTTTTATATCATGGGAGGCAGTCTGGAATCAGCCAGAGAACTGGCCAATGCCATAATTGAAGCCAGGGAGAAAATAAGGTACTGTTCCGTCTGTTGCAATTATACTGAAGAAGATCCCTGTCCCATATGTCAAGCCCCGGAAAGGGACAGAAGTCTTCTGTGTGTGGTAGAGAATCCCAGAGACATTTTAGCCATGGAAAAAACAGGTGAGTTTAAAGGCATCTACCATGTTCTGCATGGTTCAATATCTCCTATCGATGGCATTGGACCGGATAATTTGCGGATTAAAGAACTTCTGGAACGACTTAAGAAAGATAATTTCCAGGAAATAATTGTGGCAACTGATCCTAATGTAGAAGGAGAAGCTACTGCTCTCTACCTGGCTCGGATCATTAAACCACTGGGCATACGAATTTCTCGTATTGCCCATGGACTTCCTGTTGGTGGGGACCTGGAATATGCTGATGAGGTTACCCTGGGGAAAGCTCTGCAGGGCCGAAAAGAACTTTGAGTATGATTCTCCCCCTGTTTAACATACTAGGGTAAGATGATCTTTTAAGGGGGAGATTTTTGTGTCAGGATACTTGTTTGGTCTGATCAGTGCAGGATTGGCAGGAGCTTTTATGGCAATTCAAGGTTCTTTTAACTCTCTTCTCGGTCGTAAAATTGGTCTTTGGGAAACTACGCTGGTTGTTCACCTTTTGGGACTGGTTCTAGTGACAGTCCTTATTTTCCTTTTTGGTGTTGGCAAGGGCAACTGGCAGGAAACACCCAATGCTCCCTGGTATACTTACCTGGGTGGGGCCCTCAGTATTTTGATTATTTACGGTGTAGCTGCCGCTATTCCTAAACTGGGGGTTACTATTGCCACCACTTCTATAGTTACCTGTCAGCTTGTAACAGCAGCAGTTCTGGATCACTGGGGACTTTTTGGGCTGGAGAGAATTTCCTTCACCCCCTTGAAAGGGATTGGTCTTCTGCTATTAATAATTGGTGCCAGATTGATTTTGCATAAATAGATGAGTTTAAAAATGGGCAAATGGTTACCATAAGCGCTAGGTAGAAAATATTGACCAGCATTTAGCCTTCTGTTATACTTATCTATAGAACCTGTTTATTTTTTTGCCTTAATTGAGAGGCGGATTTTTACTTTTTATAGATAACTGTTCTAAGGACAGAAGAAAAAATTTTTAAACTGTACTAAAACAAGAAGGAGGTCAAGATATGACAGAACTGGTAGAAATACGCTGGCATGGTCGTGGCGGGCAGGGTTCGAAAACTGCTTCCCTTCTACTGGGTAAGGTAGCTTCAGACCTGGGCTTGAATGTTCAAGCCTTTCCTGAATATGGCCCGGAAAGAATGGGAGCTCCTGTTCTGGCATTTAACAGGATTAGCGAAGATAAGCTGACCTTGCATTGTCAGATAGAAGAGCCAGATTTTATTGTAGTTCTGGATCCCACTCTGTTAGACACTGTTGATGTGACTGAAAACCTGGCTCCTGACGGAAAGGTTATAGTTAATACTCAGGATGAACCAGAGAAGTGCCGGAAAGAACTTCAGCTGCAGCCAGGGCAGGTTTATACTGTAGACGCCAACAGGATTTCTAACGAAGAACTGGGTCGGGTTTTGCCAAACACTCCCATGCTAGGTGCATTGATCAAGGTGACTGGCATAATTCCCATGGAGGTGTTTCTGAAAAATATTGAAGAGGAATTCTCTACCAAGTTCTCCAGCAGACAGGAGGTTGTTCAGGGTAATATGAAGGCAATCAAGAGGGCAGCCCAGGAGGTGAAGGGTGAATGACTAAAGAAGAGAAACCAGGATGGAAGAGTATACCCCGAGGTGGATTGATTCTCGATGCTGGTAATGCTACCCAGTACAGAACAGGAGGCTGGCGGGTCAAGCGACCGGTATGGAATGAGGATAACTGCATTCATTGTCTGTTCTGTTGGGTATACTGTCCGGATATTTCTATTACTGTAGAAGATGGCAAAATGACTGGCATTGATTATGATTACTGCAAAGGTTGTGGAATTTGTGCTGAAGTCTGTCCGTCCAAAAAGAAGGCCATTGTTATGGAATCAGAAGGGCAGGAGGAGAGATGAAAATGAAACGAGTTGCGCTTACAGGTAATGAAGCTGTTTCTCTGGCCATGAAGCAGATTAACCCTGATGTTGTAGCTGCTTATCCCATAACGCCACAGACAGAAATAGTTCAAATGTTTTCCCAGTATGTGGCTGATGGGCAGGTGGACACAGAGTTCATAACTGTGGAAAGTGAACACAGTGCCATGAGTGCCTCCATTGGGGCATCTGCCAGTGGAGCCCGGGCCATGACAGCGACCTCAGCCAATGGTTTGGCCCTAATGTGGGAAGTTATGTATATAGCTGCTTCCAGCCGATTACCCATAATAATGCCTGTAGTTAACAGGGCTCTAAGTGCTCCTATTAATATTCATTGCGATCACAGCGATGCTATGGGAGCCAGGGATTCAGGGTGGATACAGCTGTTCTCGGAAAATTCGCAAGAAGCTTATGATAATGTTATTCAGGCAATTCGTATAGCCGAATCTGCCAATGTGCTCCTGCCAGTCATGGTCAACCTGGATGGCTTCATAATCAGTCATGCAGTGGAAAATATTGATGTTCTTGATGATGAAAAAGTTCAGGACTTTATTGGCTCTTACACTGCTGATTACTCACTGCTGGACAAGGACAATCCCATAACTTTTGGTCCTTTGGCTCTGCAGGATTATTATTTTGAAGCCAAAAGACAGCAGGTAGAAGCCATGAAATATGCTCATAAAGCTATCCCGGAAGTAGCCAGGGAATATGAAAAGCTCACAGGTAGGGGTTATGGATATTTTACTCCCTACAGGATGGAGGATGCAGAGGTAGTTATTATTGGGCTGGGTTCTACCATGGGAACAGCCCAGGTAGCAGTTGATGAATTGAGGAAAGAAGGTAATAAGGTTGGACTTCTCAAGCTCAGAGTTTTCAGACCTTTCCCGAAAGAAGAACTGGCCAGGATGCTAGCCGGTATACCTGTAGTAGGTGTTATGGATAGGGCAGACACCTTCTCCGGTAATGGCGGTCCACTCTTTGCAGACCTCAATACTGTACTATATGGTGGAGAGGAAAGACCAGAACTATATAATTTCATCTATGGCCTGGGTGGCCGGGACATAAATGTTTCCAACCTGATGGAAATTTACCGATATCTTTTAAATGCCAGGGATGGACAAACCCTTAACCGGGTAAATTACTTTGGGGTCAGGGAATAGGAGGTGATGAAGTGGCAACTTTAAAAGAAATGTCTCGTAAAGAAGAAATATTGACCGGTGGTCACCGCCTCTGTGCAGGTTGTGGGGCTTCAATTGTTGCCCGGCAGGTTCTTTCTGCAACCCAAAACCCCGTAGTGGTAGCTCTGGCTACAGGGTGTCTGGAAGTGTCTACCACCATTTATCCCCATACAGCATGGCGTTCCTCGTATATACACAATGCTTTTGAGAATGTAGCAGCAACTCTGAGTGGGGTTGAAACTGCATTCCGTGCACTGAAGAAGCGGGGGAAGCTGGAAGGTGATTTTGATTTTATCGCATTTGGTGGTGATGGAGGCACTTATGATATTGGCCTTCAATCCCTTTCAGGGGCCATGGAAAGAGGGCATGATCTCCTCTATGTGTGTTATGATAATGGTGCCTACATGAATACAGGTATACAGCGTTCCAGTGCTACCCCCAGCGGTGCAGATACTACAACCAGTCCAGCTGGCCGGGTCATTCCCGGCAAAAGAGAAAACCGTAAAGAGCTCACGGATATTATTGCTGCTCACAATATTCCTTATGTGGCGCAGGCAGCTCCTTCCAACTGGAAGGACATGACCAGAAAGGCTCAGAAAGCCCTGGAATCTGATGGGTCTACTTTTCTTAATACACTGGCGGTATGTCCACGGGGCTGGAGAACTGCAGAGGAAAAAGGAATTGAAATAACAAAGCTTGCTGTAGATACTTGTTTCTGGCCTTTATTCGAAGTGGAGAATGGAAAGTGGAAGCTGAACTACAAGCCAAAGGAAAAGCTGCCACTGGTAGAGTGGTTGAAAGTTCAAGGTCGCTTCAAACATCTCTTCCAGAAAGGAAATGAGGAAATGCTGGAAAAGATGCAGGAATATGTTGACCAGCGCTGGCAGAAGATCCTCAGGTTATGTGGCGAGGAATAGGATAATAAAGGTGTGTAATATTAAGGAGCACCCTTTTCTAATAGAGAAGGGTGCTTTTAATATATTCCCCTTGCGGAGAAGGATATTTATCCTGGTGCCCGGTTTATCAAGTAGTTGAAAGAGACTGCCAGTACCAGGCCGAAGATAGCCGAGGATACAAAGCTGGAAACTACTGATAAAAAAGTGTGCCCTTCCAGGGCTGGCAACTGGGAGGCTAAAGCCAAAGCATAGATAACAAACCAAACCATTATCCCATAAATTACTCCTTTTAAGGAATAGTAAGCAGTGCCAATTTGAGGCAGTATGAAAGCAAATCCAATCCCCAAAAAACCGCAGAAGAGTACCTGTACTGCTTGGGCAAAAATCACTTCAAAGGGAGTTAAAGGCAGTCTCCCCATGGTAACAACACTGGCCCAGTCCAGAAGGCGTTCTTCATGAATTCCCATAATGAAACCGCCCCAGTCTAAAATATTCATGGGAATACTAGCAATTATCCCTGCAACTAATCCAGAAGTTAATCGATCCTGCAATTACATGCCTCCTATCCTTTTTTCTATTTTCTGCAACAAACTGTATTCTATGAAAATATTTTTTGGGCCTAGCTTCTGAAGCTACAAGATATGCCCTGCCCAAATTGCCCCCCTTGAGGGGGTCTTCTGACCCTGACTTGTAAAAAAATGAAAAAAGAAGGGGTTTCCGGCATATACCAGAAACCCCTTTCCTTTATAGCTGTCTATTGAACTGTCTAGTTGCCCAGTTCAGCATCCAGAGCTTCTTCTACCTTTTCTCTTATCTCTGTTTCAATTATCCAGCCACGCCATACATCCCGGTAATTGTCCAAAAACCACAGGGCAGCGTCGCCGGGAGAACCATCAATTTCCTGCATATAAGCCAGTGCCTCGTTGTTCTGTTCCAGAGTTGTTTTATAGTTGCTGAGGAAGGTAATAAGACGAGGGTGATTAGCAGCAAAATCTGTGTTTACTGCTATGTTTACCCTGCAGTCCGGATAAGCGCATCCATGGTTTTCCCCCCAGACTTCAGGGTCAAACTCTGGTTCTTCCAGCATTGTTAGATCCAGCATTCCCATTACCCAGCTAGGTTCCCAGTAATAGGCTACAAAGGGTTCTCCCCTGCGGTAGGCAGTGTCCATGGCAGCTACCAGGGCAGAATCTGATCCGGTATCGAAGGGGTTGAAATAATCATCAAGCCCATAAGCCTCAAATTTATCCAGGTTGATGCTGTGGGCTACCCAGCCGGAAGGTGCATTGAGGAAGCGCCCTTTGTCAGGAACTTCTGGGTCCTTGAATAGTTCCCAGTACTGGGGCAGATCAAAAACTGATTCCAGGTCCGGAGTCTTGGCTTCAATACCACGTTCTTCATCGCCCTCCACCAGATATGTGGGAATATACCAGCCCTGAGGAGAATCGGGGAAAGTGGTTCCCAGGTCTATTATCTCCCCTGATTCCAGAGCTTCCAGGTAGGCATCTTCAATATTTTCTACCCATACTTCCAGGTAGATATCCACGTCCCCTCTCTGTAAACCTACAAGCAGGGGAATAGTGT
>PUNT01000253.1 GCA_003551905.1 Halanaerobiales bacterium | reverse complement strand
CAGTTTTTATTATGGATTTCCTCTTCCCTGCTGAAGGAAGGGTATTTCCACTGCCTATGATTCCCAGGCTACCAGATTATAATGCAGAAACTGCCAGTTCACCATCTGCAGTCCAGGCCATACCTAATTAATACAATCTCCAGAGGCATTTTTTAAATTGTATTAACTCTCCCCTTCTATCCAGTGCAAAACTGCTGCGCCCCACGTCAGGCCGGCTCCAAACCCTACCAGGACAATTATTTGATCATTTTTGAGCAAATTCTGCTCTTTAGCCTCATAAAGGGCAATGGGAATTGAAGCGCTGGAAGTATTACCATATTTCTCCAGATTGACGAAAACTTTTTCATCTGGTAATTTGAGACGCTTTGCTGACGACTCAATAATCCTTATATTGGCCTGATGAGGTATTAGTAAATCTATATCTTCAGTGCCAAGCTCAGCTTTTTTTAAAGCCTCAAGTGCTGTTTTCCCCATAACCTTGACTGCAAATTTGAAAACCTGATTTCCATCCATTCTAACATAATGAAGTCTTTTTTCAACTGTTTCGTGAGTGGCTGGCATAAGGGAGCCACCTGCCGGCATGTCCAGGCATTTCCCTCCTGAACCATCTGACCCCATATCGAAAGAAAGCATTCCTCCTTTCTTTACAGGTCCCATGACTGCCGCTCCAGCTCCATCACCAAATAAAACACAGGTATTTCTGTCCTGCCAATCTGTTATCTTGGAAAGGGTTTCTGCCCCGACAACCAGTATTTTTTCGTAAACGCCGGTTCTAATGAACTGATCCGCAACTATCATGCCATAAACAAATCCAGAACAACCTGCTTCCAAATCAAAAGCCCCGGCTTTTCTAGCTCCTATCTTTTCTTGAAGCATGCAGGCTGTTGCAGGAAAAACCATATCCGGAGTAACAGTTGCCACTATTATCAAGTCTAAATCTTCTGCACTCACTCCTGCAGCTGAAAGAGCTTCTAAGGATGCTTCATAAGCCAGATCCAGGGTAGTTTCATCATCCCTGGCTATCCTTCTTTCTACAATACCTGTCCTGGTTTTTATCCATTCATCAGTGGTATCCACCATCTTTTCCAGGTCGCTATTGGTCAAGATATTTTTTGGTACTGCTTTCCCCATACCGAGAATTCCCGATCTTGTTATCATTCTCTCATCCCCTATTCTACAAAAGCTGACCCAGACCTTCAATTACTTTTTTTTCTACTATCTCAGCACCAACAAATATTGCATTTTTTATAGCCTTAGCTTTAGAGCTCCCATGACAGATAACTACCGGTGACTGCAAACCCAGAAGAGGGGCTCCACCAAACTCTTCATAATCCATCCTGTTCTTCATGGACTTCAGGGCCCCTTTCATAAGCAGGGCACCTGCTTTTGCTTTCACACTTCTTCCAACCTCATTTTTCAACATAGTGATAATGGTTTGGGCAACACCTTCAGTAACTTTCAAGGTTATGTTCCCCACGAAACCATCACAGACCAAAACATCACACTGTTCGGAAAAAAGTTCTCTCCCTTCCAGGTTGCCTACAAAGTTTAAATCACCTGTCTTGAGAAGTGAGTAAGCTTCCTGATAGAGTTTGCTTCCCTTTTGGGCCTCATGCCCCACATTGAGAAGAGCAATTTTAGGATCCTTCCTTGCCAGAACCTTTTCCATATATAGTTTGCCCATATAGGCAAAATGTAGCATATGGTTTGCTTTGCAATCTGCATTAGCTCCTGCATCAATGAGAAGACTCATTTTCTTTTCACCAGGAATAGGGGTAGCAATACCAGGTCGGTCAATTCCTTTGAGCCTGCCAATTATAAAAATACCTGAAGCCATTACTGCTCCTGTGTTGCCAGCTGAAATAAAGGCCTGGCCTTTTCCTTCTTTAACAAGTCTGGCACCAACTACAAGGGATGAATCCTTTTTTTCTTTGATCACTTTGCTGGGAGGTTCGTCCATTTCAACTTTCTGAGAGGTATTATGTATCTCCACACCTGCAGGCATTCCTCCTGCTTCTGAAAATTCTTTTTCCAGAATATTTTCCGGACCGGTTATAATTATTTCTGGACCACCTGTTTTCCTGGCTTCAATAACTCCTCTTACTATTTCCTCAGGAGCAAAATCACCTCCCAAACCATCTATGACCACTTTCAATAGAGGTCTCCCCTTTCCAGATTTAGCTTCCTTTCTAAAAAACTGTATTAAAAAACAAGATAAAGAGGACCTTTATCTTGTGTAAAAGGCTTTGATAAGTTTTACTCTACTTCAATTATTTCTTTATCTCTATAAAAACCACACTCCGGGCATACCCGGTGTGGTAGTTTATCCTTTCGGCACTTTGGGCACTTTACCAGTGAAGGAGCATCTGTTTTCCAGTGAGTCTGTCTTTTTCTCTTCCTTGTTTTTGAGGATTTACGCTTCGGTACAGCCATGTCTTGGCACCTCCAAAATTTATTGTTCCAGCAATCGTTTTAGCTTTTCCCAGCGGGGGTCTACTCCTGCTAATCTACATTCGCAGCTCTCGTAATTCTTATTTATCCCGCATTCCGGACATAACCCCTGACAGTTTTCACTACAAATAGCTTTGATAGGAATATTCACCACAAGATACTGATAAACTTCTTCAGAGATATCAAGATCCTTGGTGAGATCAATACTCTCCGGGCCTTTTTTATCGTAAATCTCGGTGAATTCGAAATTAAATAACCAGGAAAAAAGCTCAAGACACCTGCTGCATGGAATAATTGCCCGGCCCCTTATTTCCCCCTGAACCAGTATCTCATCTTGAGTGTTTGTTGTTACCACTTCTATAGTTGGTTGCACAGGAAAAATGATTGTTCTTTCCTGTACAGTTATCTCTTCTATATCAAACTGCTCAGTTGTGGGACAACTTGCACCGGTCTGCTCCAAAATTTCCTTTATTCTTATTTTCATAGGGATTCCTCCTCGACCTCCCCATTATATATATTACACTTACTGTTGTCAAGAACCAGAAAACCCGTTAATAATTTTAGCTGTATCCCTGGCAATAACCAGTTCCTCATCGGTTGGAACCACCATTATCTTCACCGGTGACTCCTTTATGGAAACCTCTGCCAGCTGCCCTCTTACAGAGTTCTTCTCCTTATCAATTTTTATCCCCAAAAACTCCAGACCTTCTACAGCTTTCTCCCTGACAATGCTTGAATTCTCTCCAATTCCAGCAGTAAATACCAGTAAATCAACACCACCCATAGCTGCAGCATAAGCACCAATATATTTCTTTATGCGGAAACATGTAATATCAATGGCCAGCTGTGCTCTTTTTTCTCCTTTTGCTGCTGCCTCCTCTATATCCCGGGAATCACTGCTTATGCCGGAAATTCCCAGCAACCCACTTTCCTTGTTAAGGAGATTGTCTATCTTTTCAGCATCCCACTCTTTATTCTTTTGCAAAAATGTTATGATTGCCGGGTCAATATCACCACACCTGGTCCCCATAACCAGACCTTCCAGAGGCGTAAAGCCCATGCTGGTATCAATTGATTTGCCATTTTTAATGGCAGTAACACTTGCACCATTACCCAGATGCAGTGTGATTATTTTCAAATCTTCAACCCTTTTCTGCAGTATCTCAGCTGCTTTTTGGGCAACATATTTATGTGATGTCCCATGAAAACCATAACGTCTAACTCCCATTTCTTCATAAAATTTATAAGGAAGAGGATAAACATAGGCTGCTTTTTCCATACTCTGATGGAAAGAAGTATCAAAAACTGCTACCTGGGGTACCCCGGGTAAAATTTCTTTAACAGTTTTTATACCATTGGCATTGTGGGGATTGTGCAGGGGAGCCAGTCGTGATAATTCCTCAATTTTTCTTAGTTCCTCGTCTCCTACCATGGTTGACCTGGGGAAATACTCCCCTCCATGGGCAACTCTGTGCCCAACAGCCTTTATTTCATCCAAACTTTTAATCACACCAAATTTTTCATCTACAAGAATACCGAATACCACTTTTATACCCCGGGAATGATCAGGAATATCTTCTTCCTGTTTGAATTCCTGTTCCCCCTGCAAAACTTTATGATCCAAGAAAGAACCTTCTATACCAATTCTCTCCACTATTCCTTTGGCCAAAACCGATTCGTCTCCCATATCAAATACCTGATATTTGATGGAAGAACTACCGCAATTCAAAACCAGTATTTTCATAAAACACCCTCCTTACACCATTCCTTCCTTCAACTTTTACTCTCAACCTGAACTTCACTTTCTTCTTTAGTTTTTCCACTGGAAGACTGAGATACCTGATCTGCCTGCAGTACAGTAATTGCTGTTAAATTTACAATGTCTTCAACAGAACATCCTCGAGACAAATCATTAACCGGTTTCTCCATCCCTTGCAGTATGGGGCCAATAACAGTTATATTGGCCAGTCTTTCTACCAGCTTGTAACTTATATTGGCTGATTGCAGGTCAGGAAAAATGAGAACATTCGCCTTTCCTGCAACCTTGCTATTAGGAGCCTTACGTTCACCAATATTCGGAACAATTGCTGCATCTGCCTGAAGCTCACCATCTATTCCAATGTCTGGCTCCATTTTTCTGGCAATCCGGCAGGCCTCTACAACTTTGTCTATCAAAGGGTGTTGAGCACTTCCCTTGGTTGAAAAAGATAATAAAGCTACACTGGGATTCAAACCAGTAATTGAGCGAGCTGTTCGGGCTGAACTCACTGCGATCTCTGCCAATTGCTGGGCATCCGGTTGAGGATTGACAGCACAATCAGCGAATATCAACATATCCCTGGGAACATGGGGGGTATCAATCAGCATTATAAAGGTACCGGAAACAACTGACACTCCGGAAGCTGTTCCAATTATTTGCAGGGCCGGCCGTAAAACATTGGCAGTAGTGTTGGCAGCTCCAGCAACAGAACCATCTGCAAAACCGTTTTTGACCATCATAGCGCTAAAATATAAAGGGTCTTTCAAGAGATCTTTGGCTTTCTCCAGGGAAACACCCTTATCTTTTCTCATTTCGTAGTATTTATGGTAAAACTCTTCATATTCTTCTGACTCAGCAGGATCTACAATAAGAAAATCAGAAATGCCCTTTATAGGATCAACATTAATTGCCCAGAGCTCTTTCTCCTTCCCCAAAATAATAGGCGTAGCAATTTCCTGATCCTTTACTATCCTGGCAGCTCGCAGTATGCGAGGATCATTTCCTTCAGGAAAAACAATTTTTCTATTGGTAGTTTGACTTCTTTCTTTCAGCTCTTGAATGAAACTCATTGACAGAGGATACCTCCATATATGTTTTAGCACTCTTTAGAACTATGAATACAAGGATTTATGGTCTGTATAGCGAACTAACTTCTCAAGGAGGAAAAATTATGAACGTTATGGGCATAATTGCTGAGTACAACCCATTTCACAATGGCCATTACTACCACCTACATACCAGCAAAAGAGAACTAAACCCGGACATAACTGTAGCAGTTATAAGCTCATCATTCACACAGAGGGGTGAACCCGCAGTAATTGATAAATGGTATCGGACTCAGATGGCATTAGAATCAGGCATTGACCTGATTATTGAATTGCCTTTTCCCTTCGCCTGCAGCAGCGCCCAGCATTTTGCCAGGGGTGGCATAGCCATCTTAAATATTCTGGGGTGTAATTACCTTTCCTTCGGTGCTGAACATTCAGATCTGTCTGACCTGCAGAATATAAGCCGTCAGCTTATTGCAGAAACAGATGAGTACTCCAGGATCATAAATCAGCACCTTAAAAAAGGTTTTTCTTATCCAAAAGCCCGGGTGGAAACCTGCAAAAAAATCCTGCCACCTATAACTGGTTTAAGCCCTCAGCAGGTAGGCCATATAATGTCCTCCCCTAATAACATTCTGGCTCTTGAATACTTAAATGCAATAAACAGCAGCGGAGCTGAAATAACTCCTTTTCCTGTCCAGCGATTGGGCCCAGGTTATCATGACACCCATGTGGATAAAAACCTGGCCAGTGCTACAGCAATCCGGGAATTGCTAAAAGAAGGGAAGGAAGAAATCAGTGCTCTGGCAAAAGTAATGCCAGAAAAAGCCTTTTCCATTTTTGCAGAAGGGATTCAAAAAGGTGCAGGACCTATACTGGCTTCTTCCCTGGCACAGATAATCCTGGCCCGCCTCCGCTGTTCAGATCCAGAAGAACTGGCATATTTGCCTGATATGGAACCTGGACTGGAAAACCGTCTCATAAGTTGTAGCAAAAGAGCAATCAGCTATGAAGACTTCCTGCAGAAAATACAGACCAAAAGATTTGTCAGGACTCGCCTGCAGCGTACTCTTATCTACCTTTTAACCGGTCTTACCGAAAAAGCCCGCCGGGTAATGAACTTCTATAATTGTCCCACCCATATCCGCCCACTTGGATTTAACCTGCAAGGCAAAAAACTTCTGAATAAGTTCAAAGAAGACCCTCCTATACCTCTGATTACCAGAATTGCTCACAGGAAAATACCAAGAAGCAATGAAGCACTCCATACAGCTCTAAAATATGAGGTGAGAGCTTCAGAATTGCTGGCAGTACTGACACCAGAAACAAAGTATCGCAAAGGACGCAGGGATTATCGTCAACACCCTATTGTACTACATCGGAACTAAATTCTCAAGGTAGTAAACTACACTTTTCCATTTTTCGGGACCAGTATTTTGCCTGTTATACTTATGGATATGCATTATTATATCACAACTAAACCTGATTTTGCCCTTCTTAGGGCAGTTTTTTTTGTGATTTACTTTCTGCTATTAGTGAAATATTGGATAATATTATCTGGTTATAAATCTTTCAGTTCAGAATAAGTTTGTATAAAACAATAGATTGTGGGGACAGAATATGAAATCAAACCTGCAGGAACCCAAAAATATAAAAGACCTTTTTCTGGCCCTGGGAATCACAACCTTTACTGTGCTGGTAGTAATTTATTCTGAGGCTGCCTTTAATGCTGCATATCAGGGGCTTCTAATCTGGTGGCAAATTGTAGTACCAGCCCTGCTTGCTTTTTTTATTCTGGCTGAAATACTCATGGGCCTTGGTGTCGTCCGCTTTCTTGGTGTTTTGCTGGAACCGTTAATGCAGCCACTTTTTCGCATCCCTGGTGTAGGGGCTTTCGCATTTGCCATGGGTCTCGCTTCCGGTTATCCAATTGGAGCAAAAATTGCCGGCGATCTAAGAAAGGACAAATTATGCTCAAAAGAGGAAGGAGAAAGGCTTCTTTGTCTGGCCAATACTGCTGACCCCCTCTTTATGATTGGGGCTGTCAGTATTGGCATGTTTAAGCTCCCCGAATTATCATTTATTATTTGTGCCTGCCATTACATCTCCGTCCTGGCTGTAGGTCTAATTTTCCGCTTCCATGGATCTTCTGAACATAAAAAAAGCACAGAAAACAAATACTCTGTTGCCAGGTTGGTTCCCTACGCAGTTTCCCAGCTCATTCAGGCTCGGCAGGAGGACAATCGCCCCTTCGGACAAATCCTGGGAGATGCCATCAGGGATTCTGTCAATATTCTATTGCTTATAGGTGGTTTCATCGTCCTGTTTTCAGTGGTAACAGAAATAATTCAACAGATAAAGTTGAGCAACATTCTGGAGTCAATGTATTTTTTATTTCTCTATCCCCTTGGTATCCCTGAATCACTTTTTCTTCCTATCCTGAGCGGAATTTTTGAAATCACCAATGGAACAGCTCTTACCAGTGCTGAAGAAGGACCTGTCTTTATTAAGGTAGTCATCACCAATGCTCTTATTGCCTGGAGTGGCCTTTCAGTCCATGCGCAAGTGTCAACAATGATACAGGGAACAGATCTAAGCATAAAACCATATATACTGGCTCGACTAGTTCATGCCCTGCTAGCAGGAGCCCTAACATATTTATGGTGGCAACCTATTTCAATCCTCACCTCAACTGTATGGCTCCCCCCTTTTATGAGTATTTCTTTTTGGAGTAAAACAACCATATCTGCAGTCATTTTCCTGTTACTGACATCATTATTGATATTTTTGAGCCTCTTCATATTAAGCCTGAAAAGGATCTAGGAAAAATAGTCTTTTAAGTATTTATCTACAAATTCCGGCACCAAATTTTCTATAGAACCTCCAAAGGAGGCCACCTCTTTCACCAGACTGGAACTTAAAAAACTATACTCCTGGCTGGTCATGAGGAAAAGAATTTCCACATCCTCGTTTAATTTTTTGTACATCAGGGCCTGCTGAAACTCTTTTTCAAAATCTGCAAGAGCTCGCAAACCTCTGATAATAACGTGGGCACCTTTGGCCCTGGCATATTCAGTGAGAAGACCGGAAAAAGAATCCACCCTTACATTGGGAATATCCTTGGTGGCCTCCTGCAGCATTTTCACCCGGTCTTTGATAGAAAAAGTGGGGTTTTTGCCCGGATTGATGAAAACAGCCACAATAACTTCACTAAATATAAAGGCAGATCTTTTTATAATATCCACGTGACCGTTGGTGACCGGGTCAAAACTGCCTGGATATACAGCAATCTTCTCCATAGTAAACATCCTCTCTATTTATTTGTAGAAAAATAGCGCTGTGTCCCCATACTTCCGCCTGTCTTCAAGATATATTCCTTCTGGACAGGGAAGTTCTTCATCCCGACTGCTTCTTTCCACAACAATAATACCATCAGGGGCTAAGAGTTCATTCTCCTTGACAGCATGCAGTATATTAGTATGCATGAGTGCATAGGGGGGATCCAGCAATATGATATCAAACATTTTTCCCTTAAGCTCTCTTTTCACTGCCAGGAAAAAATCGCAGCAATAAACTCTAGCCTGCTCTTCCAATCCTGTTTTCTTTAAATTATTGTTAATAATAACAGTAGCCTGCCGGTTTTTCTCCACAAAACAACAGAAATCAGCTCCCCGGCTTAAAGCTTCTATGCCCAGGCTACCTGTACCAGCAAAACCATCCAGAACAATACTGGCGGGAACAATGTCCTGAATTATATTGAAAAGAGCCTCTTTAACCCGATCTAACGATGGGCGCAGATATTTATTATCAGGAGTGAGCAGCTTAATTCCCCGGGCTTTACCACCTATTACCCGCATGCACCCCCACCTCCATAAGCTTCCAGTATAGAATGAGATCCAGGTCATATACTAAATTTGAAATCCCATTTCTCCTCTCCCAGAGGGCCGGCGGTCTTCCGCCGGCTTTTTCTATCTGGCAACATGTCCGGGGAACCGCTTTCCCATCTCATTTTCCAGAATATCTGATCCTGCCACAGCCAATTGCAGAACCTCCCTGGCAGACTGCCTGGCCATGAATAATATTTCCCTGTCCTGATAAAGATCTCCTACCCGTAATCCCATGAGACCATGCTGTTTTAAACCAAACAGCTCACCAGGACCTCGTAATCGCAGATCCTCCTCTGCCAGCTTAAAACCATCATTGGTTTTCTCCAGAGCTTTCAGTCGCTGCCTGGCAATAGATTCAGTGGCATCTGAGAGGAGAACACAGTAAGATTGCTGACTTCCCCGCCCTACCCTGCCTCGCAGTTGATGAAGCTGAGCAATACCAAAACGATGAGCATCCTCTATAAGCATTACAGTAGCCTGAGGCACATCCACCCCCACCTCAATTACGCTTGTTGCCACCAGAATTTGAATTTCTCCATTTTGGAACCTTTCCATAACTTTGTACTTCTCTGCAGCAGTAAGCTGACCATGAATAAGACCTATCTGTCGATGGGGGAAGATATCTGCAGAAAGCTTTTTAAACATATTTTCTGCCGCTTCTACTGCCAGCTTCTCTGACTCATTTACAAGAGGGCAGACCACATATACCTGCTTTCCCCCCTCCACTTGCTCATCCACAAAAGAATAGATTTTTTGTCGACTGCCTGTGGTCCTGATTCTGGTAACAACTGGCTTTCTACCCGGCGGTTTTTCCTTGAGGACAGAAACGTCCAGATCCCCGTAAAGTGTTACTGCCAGTGACCGGGGGATCGGTGTAGCTGTCATAACCAGAACGTCGGGAACCACACCTTTTTTTATCAATTTTTCTCTTTGCTCTACACCAAACCGGTGCTGTTCATCGATTACAACCATTCCAAGGCGCTGAAAAGTCACTGATTCCTGTATTAGAGCATGAGTACCTATTACTATACTTACTGTACCCTCTTCTATATGCCTGTAAATATTTTGTTTTTCCCGGGGACTCTGCCGACCTGTCAGGAGCGTGCAGCTGAGATCCAGGAAGCTAAAAATACCTGCCAGTCTATTGTAATGTTGTTCAGCCAGTATTTCTGTAGGGGCCATAAGAGCTCCTTGACATCCATTTTCACACGATTTCAACAAGCTGAGAACTGCCAGAACAGTCTTACCAGACCCTACATCTCCCTGTAGAAGTCTGTTCATGGGATTTGGTGCTTCCATATCTTCATTGATCTCATACCAGGCTCTTTGCTGACAACCGGTCAATTTAAAAGGTAACCTTTTAAGATAACGGGAAATAATATCCCCTTTTCTCATGTGGGAAATACCTTTTTTCCTTTGCCAGTACTGCTGGTTTTTTAGCAGTTTCAACTGTAACAAAAAAAATTCCTCAAACACTAAACGCCTGTAAGCAATATCTATAGCAGCCTGATCCTGCGGTAAATGTATATTCCAGAGGGCCTCCTGCCGGGAACATAGCTTGTTTTTTTCTAGGGTAATCTGGGGAAGGAATTCCACCAGTCCACGGGTGAATTTATCCAGAGCCTCTTTGACCCAACGTCGAAACTGCTTCTGATTTAATCCTTCAGTCATGCTATACTGAGGAACTATCCTGCCGGCTTCCAATCCTTCAGCATCTGACGTTTTTTCCAGTACTGGATGAACAAATTCCCGACGTTTTTGTTTCTCCCACAAATCCACATTCAGCCTCCCACTGATGAGCACTTCCTCTCCCTGTTTGAGCTGCTGATAAAGGTAAGGCTGATTAAACCAGGTTGCATAAGCTATGCCACTTTCATCCTTAAAAGCAATTTTTACCAGTGAACGCCCCCGCCGGGATCGCTGTTTTTTTATCCCTTTAACAATACCCTGTACTGTTACCTCTCCTTCCGGCTTAACATGGGCAATAGAAACAATTTTGCTGCGATCTCGATAGCTTCTGGGAATGTAATATAGTAAATCTTCAATTAAATGTACACCGAGTGTGGCCAGTATCTTTTTTCTTTTAGGCCCCACACCCTTTAAGACGGTAACCGGCTTCCCCAGCACCTTCTTTTTTGCCTCCTTCCCACAAAGAAAAATCCTAACACATTCTAAAAGAACGCATTAGGATTTGCCATAGTCAGGATGGCCTGGGCGTTAATGCTAACCCCAGAACACCTGGTCCCACATGAGTCCCCACAACAGGACCCAGTTGACCAACCTCCATGTCATTAAACCCATACTTTTTCTCCAGCATATCTTTAAATTCCAAAGCTTCTTCTTCGTTTACAGAATGAACTATACATTTGTAGCAGTCAGCTCCTTCATCAGCTATATAACTAGAAAGGAGTTCTTCCAGTCTCTTTTTAACCTTGTGTTTACCCCTGATCTTCTCAAATGGTGTTACTATGCCTTCCAGGGACAGGGTTAAAACTGGCTTCACACTGAGAAGAGTTCCCAGTAGGGCCTGGGCTTTACCTATCCGTCCACCTTTTTCCAGGTATTCCAGGGTGCCAACAGAAAAATAAATTTTTTGTCTGTTCTTAGCTTGCTCCAGGCGAGCTAGTATCTGATCCTTATTAGCTCCTTTTTTCAATGCTTCAACAGCAATTTTTACCAGAAAGCCTAATCCAAAACTAACACTACAGGAATTAACAGGAGTAATATCCGCCCCTTCAATCTCTTCTGATGCAATGACTGCTGCCTGATACGTTCCACTCAATTCTGCAGATATATGTATGGAGATAATTGTGTCATATTTTTCTGCCAGTTCCTTATAGGTTTTTTCAAAAGCGCCTACCGAAACCTGTGAGGTAGTTGGTAGTTTTTCTGATTCTGTGAGTTTTCTAAAAAACTCATCGGTGGTCAGGTCTACCCCATCCAGATAACTTTTGTCACCAAAATTCACTGTTAGAGGCACCACAGTAACATCATTTTCCTCAGCATATTTTAGGTCCAGGTCAGCAGTACTGTCTGTCACTATCGCAATACTCAATAAAATACACCTCCTTCATTATTATTCCACAGAAAATATATAGTAATATAATGGTTGATCACCAGGGTACATCTCCACATCACAACTGGTAAACTTATCGGCTATTGTTTCCCTCAATTCATCACCTTTTTCTTCAGATACATCCTGTCCTCGGTAGATAGTAATAAGAAAATCTTCTTCTTGAACCATGAGTTCTAAGATTTCAACAGCTACTTTATTAATATCATTGTCCACCACCTTTATCTCACCATCGAAAAGGCCAATTATGTCCCCCTCATTAATTTCCAGCGAATTAATTTTAGAATCCCTAACAGCAAACGTCACTTCACCAGTTTTGATCTCTTCGATACCTTCTTTCATGTTATCATACATCTGTTGAAAATCTTCTTCCACGCTTATCCTCATCAAAGCTCCAACTCCTTGAGGGATGGACTGCGAGGGAACAATAAAAATTTCTTTGGAAGAAACCTCTTTGACCTGCTCAGCTGCTCCTATAACGTTTTTGTTATTGGGCAGAATAATTATCCGGTCAGAATCAATCTCCTCACAGGCTTCTGCCAGGTCTTGAGTGCTGGGGTTCATGGTTTGTCCACCTGTAACCAAGCGGTCAGTACCCAGGCTGGTAAAAATTTCTCCCAACCCTTCACCAGCCACAACTGCTACAACACCAAATTCTTTTTTGGTCTCGGCTTTCTCAACTACTATATCATCTTCTACTGTTGAATGTCTTTTTTCTTCTCTTTGTTCCTGCATATTGTCAATCTTTATTTTACTGAGTCTGCCAAATTTTATTGCATATTCCAGGACCAGACCTGGATTGTTAGTATGCAAATGAACCTTGGTCACATCAGTTGAACCAACAACCAGAAGGGAATCACCATAATTCTCAAGCTCATCTCTAATCTCATCCAGCTTTATGTCCTTTCCCTTTATTAAGAATTCAGTGCAGTACTGAAACTCCAGGGGCTCTTCTTCCACCACTGTTACCAGATCAGTTTCCATTGGCTGAAAATCACTATCCTCCACACTCTCTCCCTTTAATACCCGCAGATAACCCTCCATTATATAACATAGCCCTTTTCCACCAGCATCAACCACATTGGCTTCTTTTAAAACCGATAACATCTCCGGTGTCTGAGCCAGGGTTAACTTTGCCTGGGCCAGGGCTGTTTCTAGTACACCAACAACACTGCTGCCGGAAATGGCAGCTTTTTCGGCTGCATCCCCTGCTTCTCGGGCAACAGTAAGGATAGTACCTTCTACTGGCTTCATTACCGCTTTATATGCTTTTGCAGCAGCTTCTTTAAGTGCTTTCGCCAGTTCAACAGGCCCCATTTCTGTTTTCCCCTTAGCACTTGTGGCAAAACCTCGGAAAAGCTGTGAAAGGATTACTCCTGAATTGCCTCTGGCACCCATAAGCGATCCCGTTGCCAGAGCTTCCATGACCTTTGTCAGGTCATCCTCTTCTATTTTCTGCACTTCTTTTGCTGCATCCAGAAGAGTTAGGTACATGTTGGTACCTGTATCACCATCGGGAACAGGGAAAACATTGAGAGCATCTATTGCAGCTTGATGCTCATTGAGCCAGCAAGCAGCAGCAATGACCATCTGTTTTAGTGTTTCTGCATCAATCTTTTCCTGATTTTTCTGGGGCTTTTCATTAGTTTGCCTCACCAATTCTCACCCCCTGAACATGGACATTCACTTTCTTCACTTTTAGGCCCAGCATATTTTTTATGGTATAGGAGACTTTATCGATAATATTGTTAGCAACCTCACCGATATTTGTTCCGTATTCAACTATTACATACAGGTCTATCACCAGCCGATCTTCATCACTGCTGATAACAACACCTTTGCTCAGATTCTCACGTCCCAAGAGCTCTGCCAGGCCATCCTGTACTTTTTGAGATGCCATGCCCACAAGGCCGTAGCACTCCATTGCAGCTATGCCAGCTATATTGCTGATAACCTCCTTGGAAAAATAAACTTTTCCCTGTTGAGTTGCTATTTCTTGGGACATCCTGATCCCCCTTTCTGTTAACACTTTATATTATTCTCCGTATCATTCTTCTATTCCTGCCTATTCCCCTTGCACTAGGTTATCCCTTTATGGTAGAATAGTTTCTGGCAAGGAGGTATTTATATGAGCAAAATATGCGAGATCTGTGGTAAAGGAAGCAACACAGCAAATACCATTGTCCGCCGGGGTAAAGCCAAGCGCCTTGGCGGTGTAGGCAAGAAAACAACCGGCATTTCCCGCAAATTTCAAAATCCAAATCTACAAAAAGTTAAAGCAATTATTGATGGAAGCCCCAAAAGAGTTAAGGTTTGCACCACATGTATAAAGTCGGGAAGAGTAAAGCGGGCACTTTAAAGAGGGTTGAACCCTCTTTTTATTTGCGCATGAACCTATTTTACCAGAGAAGAAGATAAAATTCAAAAAAAATCGAACTCCCTGTTCCCTTTCCTTGAGATGCTTATGACTCTATTCAATAAACTTTTATAAAAAACCTTTTGAAAATCACTCTAGCTCATTAATTCAAGCACTAGCAAAATATTTTACCCATATCTTTCCCAGCACCTATATCTGCCAAGAATGTCCCTGAACCTTATCAGGATTATTTCCTCTTCCAACCCGGGAAGGGGAATTTGCCTTTTCCAGGGTAAGCTTTGCATGTTGGTCGTATTCCAGGAGATTTTTTCTCCCCTTGAATTAATTATTGCTATTTCTCTTATCATCATTATGGGCATAATTTTATAAAATTCACCTTTTTCCTGCTCTGGCTGTTCATAATCCTTTAAAATTAAAAACTTTTTATCCCCTTCTGTTATAATACCCAAATCAGCTCGGGGTAATGGCAACCCACTTCTATCACCTATCTGGAAGAACAATATTTCAATACCCTTGCTCTTCATTTCATTTTCAATAATTTCCATCTGTCCCCAGGGGTATTTGCCCCCCCACAGGTGGACTGCCCTAATTCCCCTTACTTCTCCTATCACAGCTTGCAGTTTCTCCAGAGGTAAGGCAAAAACCACCAGCTTGTCAGCAACTTGCAAGGAACTGCCAGGTTCTATCTCAACTGAATACAATTCTTTCAGGAAAGCCTGACAATCTTTTTTTAAACTCAATTCTTCCCGGTGTTCTCGCAAGGAAATTGCTGGAGAAAAATCTTTCAGACGCTGTCGGGCCAAATTGATGCCCAAACTACACTGCTCAATGCCTACCCACTTACGCTTAAGTCTGGCAGCCGCTTCCAGAGTTGTTCCTGAACCACAGAAAGGATCCAATATTAAGTCCCCCTGCTCAGAACTGCCTTTGATAATACGGCTGAGGAGCTCAAGTGGCTTTTGTGTAGGATATCCCAATCTTTCCCGGGCTTGCGAATTAATTATTGGGATTTCCCAAACATCCTCAGGTGGTTTTCCCAGAGAATGCAGCACGGTGGGGCGTCCAAAGGATACATCTTTTCGCTGGGCCTGCCTTTGGGTGCTTGCAGCATAAGACACCCTCACTGCATCCAGGTTAAATTTATATTTATCTGTCTTGGAATAAAAAAGAATAACATCGTGTTTACGTAGATAATAATCACCAGGTCTTCCCGATGGATCATGATACCACCAGATAATTTCATTGCGAAAGTTATCTCTACCAAACAACTCATCCATTATTATTTTAATATAATGGGTTGCCCGCCAGTCAAGGTGAACAAAAATAGAGCCAGTATCTTTTAAAAGATCTCTCAACAATTTCAGCCGGGGATACATCATGTTAAGGTAACCGTTAATACTATTATCCCAGCGGTCAGAAAAAGCCGGGATTTCTATTTTCACTGTATCTCCATCAATTTGTAACTGACATTTAAAAGTATTGCCGGTCAAAAAAGGTGGATCTAGATATATAAGGTCAAACTGCAATTTGCTTTCCTGCAACCATAACAGATATTTATAGTTGTCACCATGCAGAAGCATATTAGGAGCTGCTACTGGATTATTATCACCACTTTCCCATTCCCATATCAAATATTCTTCATCCAAAGTCAGCGATTCTTTACCTGACCAGTTCAACCTGGGTTCCACTAACACCACCTCTTAACTAATGTTTCTCCAGTGCCGTTTTTATTCCTCTATTGCCATTTTTTGAGGGAAAGAGAAAAGACCTGATTGGTCTTAGATATTCTACCCTTCTGAGCTATTCTTAAACATCCTCACATTTTCTGCTCCTTATTTCCTCCAGGATACGTTGTTTAAAGTCCTGGAATTCCCAGGCCCCAAGTTCTCCTTCTTTGCGGTGGCGTAAAGCTATCTTGCCACTTTCAATTTCTCTATCGCCTATGGCTATCATATAAGGAATTTTTTGATTCTGGGCCTGTCGGATTTTGTACCCTACTTTTTCATCTCGATCATCTACTTCTGATCTTACACCAAGAGCTTCCAGTTCTCCTGAAAGCTTTCGGGCATATTGAATATGATTTTCACCTATGGGAATAAAGCAAACCTGTACAGGTGCCAGCCAGGTGGGAAACGCTCCAGCAAAATGCTCAATAATGATTCCCAGGAATCTTTCTAACGCACCAAAAAGTGCCCTATGCAGCATTACCGGTCTGTGTTCTTCACCATCTGGACCCACATAGGTGAGTTCAAAACGCTGAGGCATCTGAAAATCTAGCTGAATGGTCCCCAGCTGCCAGCTGCGCCCCAGACAATCTTGAACGTGAAAGTCTATCTTAGGACCATAAAATGCTCCATCACCTTCATTTATCTGATAATCTGCTCCTTTTTTATTTAGAGCATCCGCCAAAGCTTTTTCCGCCCTATCCCAGTCCTCAATGGAACCCATATATTTTTCTGGCCGGGTACTTAATTCCATTCTGTACTTCAAACCAAAGGTGTCATAAATTTCTTCTGCCATAGATATTACTCCCAGGACTTCCTGGGCAATTTGCTCAGGAAGCATGTAGATATGAGCATCGTCTATGTGGAAAGAGCGGACCCGAAGAAGCCCGTGCAGCACTCCCGACAGTTCATGTCTGTGCACCAACCCCATTTCTGCCACCCGGATAGGGAATTCCCGGTAACTGTGCTGGTTGGATTTATATATTAGAAGGCCACCAGGACAGTTCATAGGCCTTATAGCATATTTATTTCCATCAATTTCAGTGAAGTACATGTTTTCCCGGTAATTTTCCCAGTGTCCGGACCGATGCCACAGTGCTTCATTTAAAACTATTGGGGTGCTGATTTCTTCATAGCCCCTCTCCCTGTGGAGTTGCCGCCAGTAATCAACCAGCTCATTCCACACAATAACTCCCTTTGCATGCAGGAAAGGAAAGCCAGGACCTTCCTCGTGCATGCTGAAAAGATCCAGTTCTTTTCCCAATTTCCTGTGATCACGCTTTTTTGCTTCTTCCCGGCGATGTAGGAACTCTTGCAAATCCTTTTTTTTGGGAAAAGCTATGCCATAGATACGCTGTAGCATCTTATTTTTCTCATCACCCCGCCAGTAAGCACCGGCAATATTCAGGAGTTTAAACGCCTTAATCTGACCTGTTGAGTTCATGTGCGGACCCCGGCATAAATCAATAAACTCTCCCTGCCGGTAAAAAGTTATCTCTTCAGCATCTGCCATCTCTTCTACCAGCTCAATTTTATAATCTTCCTGTTGCTCTCTCAGAATATTAAGAGCCTGTTCCCTGTCAGCTTCCACCTTCTCCAACTTTAAATCTTCAGCTATAATTTTTTCCATCTCTTTTTCAATTCTTTCCAGGTCTTCTGGTGAAAAACTCTCCTGCATATCAAAATCGTAATAAAAACCTTCCTCCGTTGCCGGTCCTATCCCCAGACGTGCCTCTGGAAATAGCCTTTTCACCGCATGAGCCATAACATGGGCAGCAGTATGCCAGTATCTTTTGAGCTCTTCATTTTCCATATCAAAAACCCCCCTAACATTTTACTTACAAATAAAAAAACCCTTCGTCCATAGAGACGAAAGGTTCTTCCGCGGTTCCACTCTACTTAGCCAGCTTTAAACTGACTCCCTTATGCAAATAACGGTAGGGTTCCGACTTTGCTTACACACTATGTCAGCTTTCAGCAAAGAGCTCCAGGGGGGTTTTCAGATTTTTTCTCTGAAAAAGGCTTCCAGCCTTAGGCCTTTTTTCTCTGCCAGTTCCAAAATCCTACTCTTCCCTTTCATTGCCTTTAGATTATCCAATTTTATATTATTTTACTCCTAACAGGTTGTTTTGTCAAGAAAACTAGTCAAATTTTACTTTAACATTCTCCCTATCTTCATCTGTAGCGGTAAAATAAGGGAAGGGAGTAAAAGCAAAAATTGCTGCCAGTATATTGCGGGGAACCTGGCGAATAGCTGCATGGTAACTCATTACCCTGCTGTTATATTCTCGCCTGCTCTTTTCGATTTTATCTTCAGTTTCCTGCAGTTGTTTCTGCAAACTGAGAAAATTTTCATTGGCTTTCAGGTCTGGATATGCTTCTGCTACAGCGATGAGTCGACCGAGAAAGCCGGATATTTTATTTTCTGCCTCAATTCTTTCCTGCTGTGTCCGGGCAGAAGCAGCCATATTCCGAGCTTCAGTTACCTTCTCCAGGACCTCCCGTTCATGCTGAGCATACCCTTTAACGACTTCCACCAGATTAGGTATAAGGTCGGCTCGCCTCTTCAGCTCCACATCAATTTGAGCCCAGGAACCTTCAACATAGTTTTTTGCTCTTACCAGGGAGTTATAACCTATCCAGGCCCAGGCAATGATAATGATCAGGATAATAAAGAATACCATCTTAATTCACTCCTCAAGAACAGTATACTCCCTTACTGGGAAACCAGCTTCATGGGTTCACCACAACATACCAGCGTTCCAGCTCCCCCTTCCAGCACCTTCACTTTATTGCCACATAATTCACAATAATATATTTCGTCAACTTTTGCTGCCATAATTCTCCTCCTCTCACCCTAACATTGGCTAACCTGATGGAATTATTTTACTACAATTCTGGCTAAAGAACAACTTAATATTTGCAGGAAGGAAAATAAATATTTTTTTCCAATATATAAAATACAAGGATTTTATGTTGGAGGGGGTTCTATTTATGTTTAGCAAATGCCCGGGTGCTGCAAATATAAGAAGGCCTACTATTAAAACAAAAGATTGTCCTGAATGTGCTTATGAAGTTGAGGTATTTTCTGATGAAGTTCAGGTAAAATGCCCTGGCTGTGGTTTCATAATCTACAATAATGTTCAATCCTGTATACAGTGGTGCCGTTATGCTATAGAATGTGTAGGTGAGGATAAATATAAGGAGCTAACCGGTAATTAATCCTGTTCCTTTTGGGCAACTGAAGGAAATAGGGAGAAATCAGTGTGCGGTATAAACATGGCTGAAACAAACTCTTCGGTGAACTCATTACCTTCACTTAACTCCAGGTATGTCATTCTAGATGCCAGCTCAACAGCTTTTTTTCTAGCCTGACGGGAAAGCAAATAGAGCTGGGCCCCTGCCAGGGACGTATTGCCTACAAAATAAAACTTATCAGGGGAAAGATCCGGTAGAAGCCCAATACTTATGGCTTCACCTACTGGCAAATGATTGCCAAAACCTCCTGCAACCAGGATCTTCTCCACAACTGCAAGGTCCAGATCAAGTTTTTTCAACATGATCCTGATACCTGCAAATATGGCTGCCTTGGCCCGGAGGAGATTTTTGATATCCCTCTCCTGAATTACCAAATCCCTCTTACCCTGGGCATTTTCTTTTTTCAGGAGCACCATCTCCTGTTCACCGTCATCTTTGCGAATAGCAGGAGCTTCTACAGTAAACCCTCCCCGCCGGTCAAGAAAACCACCCGTCGATAGTGTGCTTAGAAGAGAAATAAAGCCTGTACCGCAGATTCCTTCAGGTTTTCCTCCTCCAATTGTCTTGCAGGAAAAAGCTCTGCCATCTTCTTTTAGAATAAACTTCTCAACAGCACCTTGCTTTGCCCGCATACCGCTCTTTGTCCCAGAGCCTTCAAAAGCGGGCCCTGCTGAACAGGCACAGGTAAGCAACCAATCCTTATTCCCCAGGACCAGCTCTCCATTGGTACCCATATCCAGAAAAAGCACAGTCCCTTCTCCATCTGCCACACCAGTAGCCAGCAAACCGGCAGTAATATCTCCTCCCACATAACTACCAATACCAGGCAAAAAATGAATCCAAGCCTCAGGATGGATAGTAAGTCCCACTTCCTTTGCCAGCACCGGTGGTGGAGCTGTGGCAGCAGGAACATAGGGTTCAAGGCGTATATACCGGGGATTAAGCCCCAGGAAAAGATGAACCATAGTAGTGTTACCAGCACATACACAGGTCAATATTTCTTCTGGATGAATTCCAGCAGAATCAGTAACCTCAGCAATAAGTTCCTGAATGGTTTCAATAACTGCATCCTGCAATTCTTTGAGACCATTCTTATTTTCAACAGCATGGACAATTCTATTGATTATATCATCACCGTACCTGGCCTGTTTATTGTAACGACCCCGGCGAGACTCTTCCACCCCAGATTTGAGCTCAATCAAACTAACCACTACTGTGGTAGTGCCAATATCCACAGCCAGGCCATATTTTTTTTCATTATCAACTTTCTTGACTCTACTCACCTGATAATAAGATCCCAGATCAGCAACATCAACTTCTACCTGCCATTGATTATTGCGGAGGACATCCGGAATTTTTTTTATTTCTTCCAGGGGAAAGGTAAATTCCTTGCTTTTAAGGATCTTTTCTATCCCTCGGGATAAGCGCGTTAGATCACTGTCGTTCTGGCCAAATTCCGGCTCAGGAAGGGATAGCTCAAAGCTCTGTAAAGCTGGAGCAAGCTCATCCAGCTGAAATTCCCCTTCTAAAAGAACACTGGTGTCCTCCACCCTACTGGTGGAGGGAATCTCCACCTGCAAGTTATCATTCACCAACGTTTCACAGCAAAGAACAGCTCCCCTTTCACCCAGATCTTCTTGGTTGGATGTTTCATAACTCCCCTGGTGAATTATCCCTATACAGCGTTTACACACCCCGCCTCCTCCGCAGACCGCCCTGATAGCTATCCCGCCCTGGGCTGCCGCATCCAGGAGTGTAGTTCCTTCCTCTACGTAAACTTCTATTCCCTCTGGTAAAAAGGTAACCTTGTATTCTTTCATAGGATCACTCCTTAACCAAACAATACCGGCTGGAAAAGTCTCAAAAGGAGAGGCCCATATTCAGGACCCCTCCTCTTCTTAATTATAGTTACAGATCCGGCGAACCAGCTGAGCACCTAAAACTGCCAGCACATCACAGGGAAGGTAATTAGCTGCACTGGCTTCAAATAGAATCCGGGCTGAGGCAGGAAACTCTTCATCCTCTTGCCAGTAAACCAGGCAGAGTTTCACCCGGGGAAGCAACTGAAATGTAAAACCCAGATCTCCCAGATCCATTTCAACGCCCCCCATTCCCCGGCAGGCCTTCTCCAGACCTTCCACATCACCTCTGAAAGAGTCTGCCAGGACATCCCCGGTATAGCCTTTGAATGCATCAGCATAAAAAGTCCCACCAGGAATTTCCCGGAGTGAAACCCATTGATTTACTTCCTGCGTTCCATCAGCTGTATAGAGGTAATAGATGATAAAGCCGGTGATCAACAAATCCCCTTCCTGTCCTCTACTATCCCTTACTGTGAAATCTGGCAGAGAAACAGTATAATCCTGAAAAAAGCAGGACAGGTTAAGAGATTCTTCTCCATCATCCTCTTTTTTAAATTCTGCACCAGTTTTACCGGCAATGTCTGCCGGCGAACGGTCTTTTAATTCTGCTCGCAATTCATCAAGGGATTCACTGAGATCTTTCTTGCTCAACCGCAGAAAATGTACAGGATCTTCTTTAGGCAATTACCACCCTCCCCGCTTTCTTTACCTACGAGACATTTCCAGATATGATTCAGCATAAATTTCTTGATTTAAGAGAATTTTGGCAGTTGCCATGGCATCCATGAGATCCTTGTCGTTCACGTCCACTATGGCAGCATCGAGGCCCACGCCCATGGACATAACCAGAAAGATCCGATTGATAAGTTCCCGATGTTTTGCTTTCTGAGAAACATTGCTTAACCCAATAACTGTTTTGGGTGGTGGATCAGCCAGGGTCTTAATCTGGCTTATGGTTTCCAAAACTTCTGGCGCATGATCCTGAGCAACTCCTACTGGTAAAATAAGTGGATCTATGAATAAATCAGAAGTAGGAATACCAAACTCATCTGCTACAGCAATAATTTCCATGGCTATGGCACAGCGTGAATTGGCATCTTTGGGCACACCTTTTTCATTCATAGCAAGCCCGATCAATAAGGCATTGTACTCCTTGGTAAGTGTGAGAGCCCTCTCCAGCATCTTGGCTTCAGCAGTAGTAGAATTGATGATGGGGCGTCCGTTTTTGTGAACTTTAAGTCCTGCTTCAATGGCATCCATTTTAGCAGCATCGATGGATAACGGAATATCAACAACCTCCTGCACCACTTCTACCAGCCAATCCATAACTTCTGCTGGATTATCAACAGCTGGTCCGGTGTTAACATCCAGGTAGTGAGCACCTGCTTCAGCCTGTTTGATTGCCAGTTCCTGAATTGGTTTGGGGTCTTTTTCTTGAATAGCCTTCCGCACATCCTTAAAAAGCCCGTTAATCCTTTCGCCAATAAGGATCATATAGGTTCTACCGTCCTTTCATTAAGTATTTTTTAGCTTCCCATAAGAACATCAATATGTTCTTTTATCTGCTTGACAGAATCCGGATGCCTCAGAACCAAAAGATCGCTGCCGGCATGGATAAAATTGACAGCCGTGAGGATTTCCCAGGAGATACCCAGGCGAATATCGCCTCCCTCTTGGGCGCTCTCCCTGGCTTCCTTGGTGCGCCAGGCTTCTTCACCAACAAAATTCAAAAATGGCATGGCGATCATCTTGTCCGCCTGCAGTGCCCCCAGGCGTATACGTTCCATTATGGAATAAGTGTATTCAATTCCATAACCCAGAGCCCCTGTTGTGGGGTCGATGACTATCCTGTTTTTGGGCACATCCATTTCGCTGAGGAGAATGTTGACCTGCTTGCAAAGGTTGATATCTATGGGAGATGTGGCTATTATATTGTGACCATTAGCCATACAGGCAGCAGCCAGGGTGCGATAGTTTTCTTCTATGGCCAGACCCAATAGGCAGTTTTCACCTCGTGACGCCTCTGCTGCAGCAGGGAGAAGCAAATTATCTTTTTCTTCATTGCCAGGACCGGTTATGATGATAGGCACATCCACAGCTTTTAAAACTTTTTTCACTGTTTCTTCAACATCTTCTGGGCCGGCATCTTCCCCTTCCGGATCCCCGCTCATAAGTTTTAACTGCACCAGATCTGCCCCAAATTCTTCAACACATTTCTGAGCCCAGGCAGCCGGATCTTCAATAACATCTGCAAAGGGCTCCATTAATTGCTCTTCCCAGTTATCAGGAGCAATGTCCCAGACCTCCATAGCTACCTGGGGGCGATTGGGAATATCTCCTTCAGAAAGGAGATAGGGCAGGGTGCTTTCACCCCCAATGGTAATTGTCTTACCTCGGGTTCCACCTTTTTCAGGTGTAGCTCCCAGCACCACCTCCAGTACTTTGCTCTGCCAGCTTTCTTTCATTACAGGTATTGCCAATTTAGTTTGCCTCCTTTCAACCACAAAAATAACGGTTTATGGTGATTGCATCAAGCTTGCCAGTTCTTCCTTATGAATGAGGGAATCCCGGTGGCTTCGCCGGGACCAATCAATACCTCCCAGTCGCAATTGTCCTCTATTTTTGCCCGGAGAACTGCCACCTGACCTGGAATTATCACTTTTTTGTGATTCACCCGGTCTTCAAGGCCTGACTGAACCAGCTCTTCTGCAACTTTATCGCCATCAAACTTACCGGCTGCCCAGGCTGTCAATACAGAAGTCCCTTCTGTATCTACGATGAGGAGGTACCCGGGCACCCTGCTGGCTTCTATCTCCCCCATGACTGAAAAATAGGTGAGGGAGAAATTGGTGGTCACATAAACTGGCGAGTTTTCATCCACTTCACCAATTTCATATACTCCTGCCTCAACCTGTATGGGTTTCTGCGGATCAGTATAGATGTTCTGCCGTAATATCAAGAGGGGGAAAGTTTTCCAATCATCCGGTTCTTTCATGATTACAACATTACCATACTTACAGGTGTAAACAGCTGCCTCTATGACTTCCTGATATGTGTCTTCACTACCTGTAAATACCACTGTTGGATAACCCAGGGGCCGGAATTTCTTCCGCAGGGCAAGTCTCCTGATTTGAGTTAGATCCTCTAGGTACTCACCAGCGCCTCCGCTGCCGGGATCAATCATAAGTTCCCGGTAGCCTAACTTAGCTATTTTGTCAGTAATTTCAGCAGTTTGCTCCAGATTTTCCCCCCGGACTACCAGGGGACAGCTGTTTTCATCAGCAATTTTGGTCATCTCTTCATAGTTTTCGTTGTTGGCTGCATAGAGCAAAGGTCTTGATGAAGCACATTTTTCCAGAGCTGCAGCAGCACAGGTTGGATCTTCTGTAACCAGCATTAAAGGTAAGTCTGTTTCTTCCATGACCAGTGAAACTGCCTTAGCGAATGTTTCAGCATCCTGAGATGTATTGCACACTGCCACAAGATTCACCGACAGTTCCAGGCCTATCCGCTCAAAAGATAACCCGTCAATGGTTTTAGCTTTGTCTCTGATGGCCTTCTCTTCCAGGTTATCTTCCAGTTCAAACCCAATTGCAGTCTCATTAAAAAATGTCTTGTCATGTCGGAAAAGTTCGGTTTCATCTCCTACCTGAAATTCTTTTTCTCCTTTGCCAACAGTGATCAACCTGATGGGTGGAGCTGATGCTTCCCCCAGCTCAGCCTTTGCCTCTTCCGAAACATAAGGACATTTGTCCAAGCTGGTTTTCTGCTGGGCCAGCTCCATGGCAAAAGCCAAACAGGTTGGCGGTCCACATTCACCGCAATTTGTTTTTGGTAGCAGTTTAAATATCTGCAGGCCGGTTAAACCCATTTACTACTCCCCTTTCTGTTTAAAAGATATTTTTGTTACCCCTTTGCAGCTAAATCCCATTCCTGAGAAATTTCCCCAAGAACTTCTAAAAAAGTTTTGGGATAACAGGCCACAGGTTTAAACCCCATCTCCTGGATTTCCTCAGCGTAGGGTAAATATCCCCATACAATCTCTTGTAAAGAGCTCTCGATCAGCTCTTTTTCCCGGGGGGATCTAACTTTATTTCCTAAGATGCCCACTTTCTCTAGCCCCAGGTCCTTTGCCAGCTCAATAATTGTTCTAGCAGTATTAATGCTGGTCCTGCCCGGCTCTACAACTATGAACATGGCGTCAACACCTCTAGCTGTTCCCCTTGTCAGATGTTCAATCCCTGCAGCCATATCCATAATAACAACGTCCTGCCGGTCAAAAAGGAGATTGGAAAGAACCGCCCGGAGCAAGGCATTTTCCGGACAGTAGCAGGAGGAACCTCCTTCCTTTACACCACCCATTTTGATGTAGTTCATATTTTCCTTCTCAAGACTGTTTTTCTCCAGCAGGTCATCTACCCGGGGATTGATGCTAAAAAAAGGCCCTCTGCCAATCCTGGCCTCAATCTCCTCCTTGAGATTTACCAGTGGAATCTGTTTAGCCAGCTCTTCATCTGAATAGCCAAGAGCCCAACCGAGGTTAGCATCCGGGTCAGCATCTATGGCCCATACCCGGTAACCCTTGCTGGCATATAGGAGGGCAAGCCCGGCTGCAACCGTTGTCTTACCCACACCACCCTTACCTGAAATTGCCAGCTTCACTTTCTAGCCACCTTTCCATTCTATATTGCCAGCTTTGCTCCAATTTCAAACACAGATTTAACTGCCCCGGAAGCCTGAGGCAGTTCAAATAGGGGTTTCCCGCTGGCATCAAAATCAAATACCATCTCATCTTCCGGAATAACTCCCAGTACCGGTAAACCAGTTTTCTCAATCTCTTCATCCAGAGCCTTTTTATCTACTCCTTCATGACTCCGATTGAGAATTAGAGCTTTTTTGCCCACCTTTAAATCCAGGCTTTCCACAAGATTGCCAATTCTCCCTGCTGAGCGGACACCCCGGATTGTGCTATCGCTAACAATTAGCAGGTAATCTACACTCTGAGTAACCTTGCGGCTCAGGTGCTCAAGGCCTGCCTCATTATCAATAACCATGTAGGGATAATTCTTGCTCAATTCCTCCATGAAATGGCTGAGAAGCTGATTGGGAAAACAGTAACATCCAGGCCCCTCAGGTCCACCAAGAACTAAAAGATCCAACCCTTCACCTTCGCTAATAGCCATCTGTAAATGATAGTCAATAAAGATGTCCTTGGTCATACCTTGAGGAACCCCATCAATGGCTTTAGTCTGTTTTATGATCTCGCTAACGGTACCCCGGGTTGCAAATCCCAGAGCTTCGTTAAGATTTGCATTGGGATCAGCATCAACAGCCAGCACGGGGCTTTTCCCATTCTCCAGCAGGTATCTAATGAGAAGGGCTGATAATGTGGTCTTACCTGTGCCCCCTTTACCAGCTATGGAAATGTTTTTTGCCATATATTCTCCCACCGGCCATGAATATTTCCGTTATCTGCCGGTAGAATATTCTCACCTTCTTTCCATCATCTGCAAACTTAAAACAGGGGATCCAGCTTCAACGCAGGATGATCTTTTTCCTCCAGGAAAGGTAAAATTTCTTCTTCAGTTAAACCAACAGTTTCATCGGCTATCCGGTCCAGGAGGTCCGGAACCCCTACTTCTTCTGCCCGCTTGTTGAATCTATCCTTAATTTCCTCCTTCAGGCTGGTGGGCATCCATACCAGGCGGAGAATTCCGTCTTCTGCCTTCATGAACTTACGCTGACAGATATAATATTTGCTATGGCCAACAAAACCTGGTGTGCTCTGTCCACCTCCTACAGTGCCGGCCAGGGTTGTAAATTTCATACCACATGGTGTCATGTCCTGAAATTCTCTATTAACTGTCATAAAACCATTGCACATGGGCAGAACTGCAGCTACACATTCACAACAACCGCAAGTTGTCATGGGCCGCTCCAAGATGCTGTAGAAGGTAAAACCTTCAATCTTACCCCGGGAAGCCTTCTTGACAAATTCGTTTATTCCTTCCCATTCACCATATTTCTCATCAATAAGCCTGCCCTTTTTCACAGGCTGATTGGGCCCATTGGGATCGATCTGATTAGCAGCCTTGCAATCCAGCCAGTTATAGGCGCCACAAAGGCCAGTTCGTTCGGGACTTACCATGCAAACATGACTGGGAGCAAAGGACTGACACAAGGTGCAGGAATAGAAAGGATCTGTATCTTCATCAGTCATTCCCTCAATCCGAGCATCCCTGGTCGCATAGATGCCCCTGGCTTGAGCAACTATTTCTTTCACATCCTCTTCCCTGGTATAAAGCTTAACCTGAAGCTTGTCGAATATGGTGCCAAAATCCTGATGGAGCTTGGCATGAAGTATTTCACCTATATGCTTGATACGCAAACCCCGCTCATATGCTGAAGTTCCAATTCTATACCAGGCTATATCACGCTGACCTATATGCATTACTCCCTCAGCATAATTGACAAAGTGATGAATCTGACGCTCCAGGATGGGTTCAAAGTCTTCTTGCATTTTTCGGCCAGCCACCTCTACCACAACACCCAGGGGCAGGCTGCTGCCTGCTTCTAGTTCATCGATGTCCGGGCCTATAACTTCAACTTTCCCATCCTCAACATCATCCAGTTCTTTCATGGTTACCAGCTCACAAGCCTGACTAACACTACCTCCAAATTCGGCATGCAGATCTTCCTTGCGGATACGCTCTCCTTCAAAAGCTGGACCATAAGAAACTGGGACAGGCACATCAGAAACTGTAACCTTGAGCCCTCTTACCTCTGCGGCCCGATTTACTATTTCATCATAGGGGACGTTAGAGACTACATGCTCATAGGTACATATCCCTGTAGGCAGAACTTCCGGAATTGGAGTATCAGCAATAACCGGGAAACCAAAATTGATGGCTCCTGCTGCATTTGCGTACCATTCATCAGTTACAGTACCAAAAGCCAGAACAAAAGCAAAGACCCGATCTTTATTGTAAAGAAGGATACGTCGATAATTTCCTGGCTCTACCCCTCCAAAAGCCATGGCAGCCCTGGTTGCAAAACCAAGAGCAAAGACTGCAGCAGAAGTATCCGGCCCAAAGGAAACCAGTCGGGTAGGCCAACCTATCTGGATATTTGAATTTACCAGCTGCTGGGCAAAACACTTCCCATTGTGCTGCCCACCCATAAATATATAAAGGCTTTTCTCCTGCAGTTCCCGGGCTATTTTAGCTGCTGTTTCATCATCAGGCACTGACCCCAGTATAGCAGCAAAACCTGGGGCGGTGCCATCCACAAACTCAATACCCCGGCGCCGCAGGGTAACGTCATCAGCAGGACCAAGCCAGATGTTATCTCCTGCTGGCTCCTCCTGCTTGGTATAAAAATCAGGTTCTTCCAGCATCCGGATAGCCTCCAGGAGCTCTTCTGCAAATAAGGTTGCCATACCAGCATCAAGAGCTGGAGCCAAATATGGCAGATGCACCTCTTCCCTTACAGGTTCCGGCATTATTGAACGACACTTCTTTAGAACCTTTTCCATGTCTCCAAGATTGCTAACCCCTATACCCAACATACCATAGATTATTGGCAGGTAATATCCGGTATTGGGAAAACCTACTTCCTGCTTGGCTCCCCATTTATCCATTGCTTCTTTCCATTTTACTTCGGCTCTATCAACTATCTTATGTGCTCCCCTGATGGCAGCAGAACAGATAATCTTAGACATTTTTTTCCTCCCTCCCAAGTAGGCTCATCATTGTGTCTCCAGCTCCCTGCGCATATCCATGTCATAAAGTACCCTTTCTCTAGCCTTGTCAATACCCAGGGCTTTTCGCTTCTCATCAATATGGTTAATCATCATCTGAGCCATCTTCTCTGGATCAGGCTCATAAGCCCACTTTCCACCAAGATCCTTGCCTATTGAATCAAAGAGATAATTGGTCAATTCCTCACTGCCCAATGTGGGCCAGGATACTCCAAATACGGTGTAAACACCTGAACTAACGAAATAATGACCTATTGCCACAGCTTTCTCACTCATCCACTCCGGAGCAGCACCGGCAACCGGGAGATCACTAATATCTTCACCCAGGCCACCCTCTTTGACCAAAGCAGTGGCTGCCATTAATATTCTGGAGTTATCAACACATGAGCCCATGTGAATAACAGGAGGTATTCCCACGGTTTCACAAACTTCTGCCAGTCCCGGTCCAGCAAATTTTGCTGCTGCTTCAGGGACCAAAAGACCCGCCTTGGCAGTAGCCATTGCTGAACATCCGGTCTGCAGTACCAAAACATCATTGGCAATCAGTTCCTTGACCAGGGTAACATGGGCATTATCATGAACAACCCGGGGGTTATTGCATCCCACCACTCCAGCAACACCCCTGATGCGTCCATTGATAATGTTATCATTCAAGGGTTTGTATGAAGCACGGAAAAGACCACCCAGGAGATAATTAACAGTTTCATGACTGAAACCAGCAACCAGGTCTACTTCATCTTTGGGGATATGTGGCTTTACTTTTCGGTTGGGGAAATTTTCTATAGCTTCTTTCAATATAGCCTTGGCTGATTCCAGAGGTTCATGCTCTATAAATTCCATGTGTTGAGCACCAGCAATCTTGGCTCGGGGAGAGGTGGTGATCAGCTTGGTGTGATAACAGGCAGCAACCGAAGAGAGTGATTGCATTATACACTGCACATCAACAACCATAGCATCCACAGCGCCAGTGATTATAGCCAGTTCCTGCTGCAGGAAGTTTCCTGCCAGAGGAATTCCATGACGCATTAAAATTTCATTAGCTGTACAGCAAATGCCGGCTACATTGATGCCATCAGCACCTTTTTCCTCAGCCAGGGCTTTTATTTCTGGATCCTGACAGGCCTGCACTATCATCTCTGAAAGAACAGGCTCATGACCATGGACAATTACATTAACCATGTTGGACTTGATTACCCCCAGGTTAACTTTGCTCAGAATTGGATAAGGAGTACCGAACATAATATCCTGAAGCTCTGTTGCAATCATGGAACCACCCCAACCGTCTGCCAGGGAGGTGCGGGTGCCATGTTTGATTATGTTCTTATAATCCTGATCCACTCCCATGTGTGTTCTGTGCAAAGATTCCACGATCTCTCGATCAACGCCTCGAGGAATTACACCAAAGTCCTTCCAGAGAGCTTGCCTTTTTTCTGGAGCTCTTTGAATGAAAGTGAGTTGCCCATCCTGTTTGCCAAACTCCTGAAGGGCCAATTTGCCCACCTCTTTAGCCAGTTCGGCAGCAGACTTGTTTTCAATATCCAGCCCAAAATCCATGGCTACCTGATAAAGCTTTTTCTCATCCTTAATCTCATATCCGTTACCATGGCCCTGGGCAACTTCATTGAAAACTTCTGCTACTACCCTGCCATGATCCGAATGGGAAGCTGCACCACTGGCAATCATACGTAAAAAGTTGCGGGCAGCAATTGTGCTTGTGTTTGCACCGCAAACACCCAAAGGCTCTTCTTGCTCATCCTTTTTCTTAGCAGTAATGCGACAGGGCCCCATGGCACATATCTTACAACACGTACCCTGGCTGCCAATGGGACAGGGACGAAGGTCGCCAGATCGTTCAAAAGCTGTCTGAATACCATCGGTGCCAGCTTTTTTCAACATTTCAATTGTTGCAGGGCATATACTTTTCTGCTCAGGTCCCACTATTCAACCTCCTATTCTAATATTAGGATTCACACGCTGTCTCAAAAATGGACAGGATAACAGGGGATCTAACTTTTTTCCCCTTCCTGTCCGTACCAGTATCTTTCTGCTGTCCGCAAATAATAGAGAATATCATCTTTATCTTCTAGCTTATGTGCCCACCTTCCAATGCCTTTTCCTGTTGGCTTACCTTCTTCATAAGTTGCTCCTAATACGTCGACGTGTTCTCCAGCATAATTCTCTTTTTTTTCAAAATTATCACTCATAGTTGGCAGCTTTCCCCAGGAAAGCTCTTATCTTCCCTCCTTTCTATGCAAAGGACTGACACTTAATAATTTTTAAATTTCTACCACTCCATTAGTTCGCCGCAAAGGGATAGAATCCTGCTTTTTAGCTAGATACTTTTAGCTGTATAGACACTTCTTTTAAGCACAAATGAAGCTTTATAAGTTAAAACCCATCAAACTGGCAAAAAACACCTGATATTCAAGATTTTCTTGACAAAAGTCTGTCTCAATTAAAGCAGTTTGGATATTATGGTATCAGGAGCAGGTATTCACCTGCTCCCTTATATTTCCTCTAACTGGCTGATTTATTTACTCTTCTTCTCCTGTTGACGAAGAAATTAATGATTAGAATTAATAACACAATCAGAAGCACCGGATACAGCAGAAAAGGAAAGGTCCACACTTCCTCAATTCTCCGGGAAGTATCCTCATAGTATTGAGGTATGACCGGCAACCCATCTGATCCCTCAGGCTGGGCAGCCGCATATTTGATCAAGGCCTGCCATACCTTTAATTCCCCCTGTTCATCATATATTATAGCGTCTTTTAATTTTTTTAGAGGTTGGCCCTCCTTGTCTTTAGGAACCAGGGTCAGCTGAGGCACAAGCTCTCCTACCAGGGGCAGGAAACCCAGAAGATAATAATCAGTGACCACATGGTAGAGCTCCTCATCCCCCCTATCCAGAGGCTGATAAGCTCCGTCAAAATCCTGATAACCCTCACCAGTATATTTCCAGGCAGCAGTAACTGCCCGGGCAGTGGGCACAGGAACATTCATAATGGGCACATTTAGAAGTATTGCCCGGTCAGGATCATATTCATATCTTAAACCTGAGACCTGCAGGAAATAGGTATTGCCCATGTACTGAGAAAGAAATGCTGAAACTTCCAAAACCCTTCTCACTTCTTCCCCAGTTAAATATATAGAAACCAGGGGGTAACCGGGATTTCCATCATAGCCCTCTCCCAGACTGCACAGCTCTGCCAGATCATACAGGGTAACATGACCTTTGGAATATTCCATGCTGCCGGGTATAATACTGCCCCGAATCTGACCATTAGCCTGGAAAGCAAAATCAACCGGCTCTCCCAGTTGTTCCTGGGCCACCAATCTCATGGCATCTGTAATGAAATTTCCAAAAGGCGTTTCTTCCAGAGGCGGAGTCCGGGAAACAATAAAATCAGAAACAACAACCACATTCAAAATATTATCAAACTCGCCTCCCGTCAAATACTCCATCATCAGATTTAAAGTATCGGTGTATCCATCAACTTCCCTTTTTATGAAGGGACATTCATCAATACTATCATCTATGGGGATCAGGGAAGGATATTTATTAACCACCCTCACCACCTGCTCCTGGGTATCATACGCCAGCTCTAAAACACCCAGATGCCGCAGAAGTGATCCGGCCTGAACAATAATTGTATCCCCTTCTATAATCGGTTCATGAAGAGCTGTATGGCAGTGCCCACCTACAATAACATCAATGCCTTCAACATCTTTAGCCAGGTCCCTATCCTCTCCTACACCTGAATGAGTTACTGCGACAATAACCTGGGCTCCCTTCTCCTTCAGTCGGGCTACTGCCTCTCGGGCTGCTTCATGCTGGTCCAGGAAATTTATTGGATCTGTTCTAATGGCGACTGAGATGGCATCTTTTCCAATTAAACCGAATAAACCCACTTTCAATCCATTCTCCAGCTCTATTATGTGATAATTCTTTATGTCAATATCTTTTAAGGGGTGATCTGCTGGCGGCTCAATATTCGTCCCCAGGAGAACGGTCCGGCTGTGAGCCTGAGGATAGTCTGCTCTTTTAAGATATTCAGCCAGGCTTTCCGGCCCGTAATCGAACTCATGGTTTCCAATAACAACAGCATCATAACCTATTCTTTGCATTAACTTTATCTCCGGGCTCATTTCCCGCAATGATAACCAGGCATAGGGAGCTCCTCCTAAAAAATCTCCACCGGACAACAAAAGAACCGGCTCGTCCTTTTCCTCTCGAATTTCACCTATTAAACCTGCCAGCCTGGCCATTCCTCCAGTGGTAGGATCTCTTTCAATGGGATGATAATCCGCTGCTGGATTGCGGGGAAATAGAGACGAATGCTCATCATTGGTATGCAATATTGTAAAGTACAGCTCTTCTTCAGCTAAAACAGCTCCTGAACTTGTTAAAAAATAAAAACAGACTACCAGGACCAGAATACTAAAAACCTGTAAAACTCGCATAAATCTCTTCCTTTCTTATTGTTATAGGAAAACATTTATAACAAGATGAAAACCGTAAGCAAACAATACAACACCTGAAATATACCGGATGCCTGTCTGAAACCATCCTGCTGTCAGATAGCCTTTTAGAAAACCAAAAAAAGGACCGAGGAAGAGCAGAGGAGAAATTGCTGTTCCCAGGGCAAACAGAAGCCCATTAACTGTCCCATAAAACACATTGTTTGCAGCAGCAGCATAAGCCAGAAGTCCCAGCAACACAGGGCATGGCGTCAGGGCTGTTAGAAATCCAGCAAGGGCCATGGCACGCCCTACCGGCTTCATCAAAACCTTCTCCATCCATCTGCAGAATATATTCTGATCAAAAACCAGTACCAGAACAGCCATTATCAGAAGAAAAAGACCCAGAACTCCCCGGGAAATCATCAATATAGCATGGGAGGAGAATGCACTGTAAAAAATAGATCCAACTATACCTGCACCAGTGCCTAAAAGCCCATAAGCAGCCATCCGGGACAGAGAAAAATAGATGATCTCCCATAAACCCTGTCGATAATTTCCTCTCATCAAACCTATATAAGGTACTGCTATGAGTAACTGATGACTGAAACATGGTCCTATCCCCATGGAAATGCCAACCAGGAACCAGCCCCAGGAACTTAGATATATAAATTCACTCAGAACACCTCACCCCTTTCCCCCTTGCCACCACCGGCAATCACCAAAACCATGAGACTGCTGAGCTTCAATAAAACTAGAAGCAAAACAGTGCTGAGAAGACCCAGTACAGGAAACAAAACTATTGATATAAAAAGGCCGCCTAACCAACCACCAAAGAGGTCCGCAGCATAGATATTGGCTGCTATTCTGGAGGTCCCCTTATTCCCCCTATCCCAGACAGCAGCAGCCAGGGGGAACTGACCACCAACAGCAAAACCACTGATAACAGCAAATACTGCCAGAGGCAAAAATATTATAAAATGAGAATGTACTGCCAGAAAAGATTGAAAATATACAGCCAGGCCGTAAAGACCGAATAGAAGAAGGATTACTGCTACTTCTATGCCCACAAATAGGGAAAACACATTTTTACTGCTGGAGTAACGCAAGGACCACCTGGCTCCTAAGAATATCCCCCCCATGAAGAGGGCAACTATCAAGCCTGCCATCTGATAAACAAATCCAAAAAGACACTGAAGAACAAATAAAATCAGTAAATCAAAGGCCATGCCGGCAGCTCCAGTAGTGAAAAGGGAATAAGTAAATGCACCCCGATAATCCGCCCTGGTATAAGATATTATGGCCATTAGAACTACAGTTACAAATAACAAAAATACTGCATACCAGACAGGAGTTATGCCCTGAAGCACTTTAAAAAAATTCAGCATTCCCGGGGAAAAAGCTCGTCCCCAGTGAGACATTGAGTAAAAGAAACCT
>PUNT01000219.1 GCA_003551905.1 Halanaerobiales bacterium | reverse complement strand
TTGCTATCACTATAACGGTAATAATGAGAATTAATAATAAACCTATACATATCCAAAAGAGCAAAAACAAACCTCCTCCCTTTCAACCGGCAAAAGGAAAATGCATTGCAGGCAGAACCCAGTTTCCTTTGTTTCTTAGTGTTTTCTAACACATCTCAATCAAAAGGGACTTTATCTAGCAGCCCAGCTTTTTCATAGATCTGGCAATACCTATCTTTAATGGCTCCTGGTTGTAAAACCCCTTTGGCCATTAAATCTTCAACCACCTCTTCTATGGTATGACCTTCATCAGCCATACCTCCTTTAAGAGCCTCATATATTATAACTGACAGAACATGACTGCCTTTATCGTGTTTTAAGAAATATTCCAGCGGATTCTTCTCAACACCCATTTTCTCTGCCAGATATATGTGGGCTCCTTCAACTATATTTTCTTCTATGAAGAAAACAGGTGTTGGGTAATAATATGGTGGCAGCAGTTCTCTTGCTTCTATTACCAGATCATCTTCAATTAATTCTTCAGCTATTCTTTTAAGCTTGTCTCTGCTGAAGGGAGGGTGCATTAATTCATGGAGTGCTATGGCCACAGTTGTCTCCATACCCCAGCGGATATCAGAGACAAAACCCTGATGGGCCAGGCTGCTGCCATAAGGAGCAGCAAATTTACATGGGTATAGAAATATATGTTCACCATTACGAGCATATTTTTCTCCTAGCAACCTGTTAACTGCCTGGAGAATTGGGTATTTTCTTGCTTCAGATAGGTACTCTTCACAACGTTGTTCTATTTCTGGCTGACAGTGTTCCAGCCAGTACTCTTTAAAACCTGCCTGGTGAACATACCTGGCCATGGAAGTCAATTCAGGCAGTATGGGACTGTATTCCTTCCATTGTTCAGGTGACAGGATCTTGTTATCTACAAAGTATGACCGAAGAACTGTTTCCCGGAGCTCTGATTCCTCTGCTATCCTACAGATCTCCTGAATATCCTGGCCATTATACTCATAGCTATCAAAAATAGCGATCAAAGCAGAACTTACCAGGAATCCCTGCTTGTTGAGCATCTCTGCCACCTTTATGTGCTCTTTTGATTCAGTAAAGAGGTTCTGAAATTTCTCCCAGCCTTCTTTATGAAGCTTCTTGTAGTTTTCTCGACCGGTAAAGAGATTGCATATGCTTGCCAGATCAAACTTGTACGATGGCCTTATCTGCCATTCTGTTGACAAAATCCCAACCTCCCATACTTAAATTTTTGTCAGGAATTTTTCATGGCTTTTTCATTTTTAGAAATATCACTTCCCCTGTTTCCCGGGATTCAAGTATCTCAAACCCTACTTCCTGGGCAAGTTGTGAGAAATACTCAAGACTCTGCTCTCCTACCCAAAGGACACCATATTTTGTCCTGATGGTCTTTTCTTTTACCTGAGCCTGAACAGGTACCACAAAAATATCTCTTTGTTCCTCTCCCCTGGCAGGCATCTTTATATCCCAGAGGAAAAAATAACCGCCTTCTTTCAAGACCCGGAAAATTTCTTCCATAGCTTTCTTGTGATCTTCATTCAGTATGTACATCATGGTGAAAAAAGAGGTGGTTATATCAAAGGAGCAGGATAAAAATTTCATTTCCAGTGCATCCATGATTATCTTCAAACCGCCGGAAGGAGCTTCTTCAAGTTCTTCCTTTGATCTATCTATCACCACCAGTTGTTCTTCCTTGATCTCCCCTATTATCCCCTCGCCTCCACCACCAATATCCAGAACCAATCCAGGTAGTTCATATTGACTTAGATCAATTTCTTGTTCATCTATTTCATAGATTCTTTCTTCCATGGCATTTCCCCCTTTCAAATAATGAATAGTGATCAGTCCAGCTTTTTTCGCATCTCGTTGATAAAAAAATCAAACTCTTCCCTGCTGGTGTACGGGCTTGGACTAATTTTATTTACATCAATTCCCTGGCCGGGAAACAGATCATCAATATACCTGGGAAACAGGTGAACATGGAGGTGAGGCAAAGAATTACCGTGTAGTTCATAGTTAATCTTTACCGCTCTTGACACTTCTTTTAAAACTTTTCCTGCCTTTTGAACATCAGCGGAAAAATTAGCCAGGTTCTCAGGAGGTATATCATGAAACTCAACAAAATGTTTTTTAGAAAGAACATGACATTTACCCCAGAGACAACCCTGGGCATTTATGGAGGCTTCTACCCAGGAGTATTCAAGTTCCTTTATCAGTTCATTATCAGAAGGACCGGGCAAATCACAGCATACAGGACAACCTGAAGTCTCTTGCCAATCCATAAATCTGGAATAATTATGGTGAAAACTGGCCCGTTTAGCATGGATCTTCCCCTGGCGTTTCATGCTGCAAGCCGGGACACCCCCTTGTGAAATTTCTCCCGGCTCCTCTGAGAAGCCAGATCTTTTAAATATTTCTTTTAGTTCCAGCATATGGGGGGCATCTGATCGTAAAAGAGTTGCCCTTATTTCAGCTTCCCCATTCAGTTGATTAATAGCCGCATTGACCAGCTTCTCTCCTGCTTCACTATAACTTGCTTCCCTTGATACCCCTATAAATGATATCCTGTTGTTTGCTTTGGAAAAAGCAACTATACCCAGGCATTTTCCAGTCATCCGGTCCAAAGCCTGGAAAGCTTCGAACTTTTCTATCCTCCTATCCATATATTCATGGAAACCTCTCCAGAAAACCAGTGGATCATGAGTTTGTTCTTTAACAATATCCAGTGAGAAATCACGACTCAAATTCAACCATCTATCCTTGTCATTATTTGTTACGTGCGTTATGAGCATGCCTCTCCCCCCTATCCCCTAGCAAGTATACTTCTTATAGCACCCCATTCTCGTTCTACAGTAAATCCTGTTGCTCCTCTTTTTTTCACCAGTCCCACGTTAATCTTTCCCAATTCCCCCTGCTGGCTGCCGGGAAATTGCTGTGGGCAAACCATATTATATTTTTGCCAGGACAGGCAATATTGGAATAAACTGTACCTTCTAAATTCTTATGCTGTTCTACCTTAGGATCTGCCAGAATACTTTTGTAATCTTCAAAGAGCAGGTTATTGTTTTTTTCTGTAAGCAGTTCTTCCACCCTTTTCTGCCGGGCCTTTGATTCCTGAAAGCTAAAAATAGACCCGGCTGGAATTTCAAGTGTGCAAAAGTGATTGGCTGCAGCAGCAAAAAGTCCTTCAGTTCTCCGTTTCTTATATTCTTTACAGGTGCACTCAAAAATTGCCGTCTCATTCCTTTCCCCATCCACAGCAACCAGATTCATTCCTCCATCTCTCTCTATAGACTGAAGCAGATTTTCAACATGTTCAATTGATTTACATCTCTCCAGGGCAAACCTGATGAATACAAAGGGAGTGAGAGCTTTTTCATTGCTGGGTTCATCCCAAGCTGGTAACCAGTTATAATGGAGCCAGAGTTTTTTTTCATTGAAACCAGTACCGGAAAAGATGTCCCCCTCCAGGCCAAAAAGCAGGACAGGGATTTTATTAATAGGCTTGATGATGTTTACATATCCCCAGAACCCGGGAAACAGGTAATCATTATTTCTGCCAACCCAAAGACCATTCTTACCTTTAACTATAAAACTTGTGCAACCTCCTTCTATGCACATATTGCTGTAATACCACTGGGCGATCTTCTCTACTGGACAGCCTGATCCTTGAGAAATTCCTTTCAGCTCTTCCTGATATTCAAAAGGGAGGTTTTCCAGCCAGGACATGGACTCTTTTTCTAGTTTTAGAAAATCCATGCCCTTGTTTTCATTGAGAATATCAATCATTTTATCAATATTGACCAGCAATTTTCCTCCCATAGACTGCCCCATGGCTAAACCTATATCTCTTGAAGTTCCCCTAAATTGCTGAATTTTTGTTGTTTCCACTAGCAAAACCCACTTCCCTTTTATGATAAAGCTTAACTATATATTGCACGGAAGTCTTGCAATGCTTCTATTTTAACCGCTATATGGGTAAACTGCAATTTGTACTAAAAAATAGCTTCAAGTTATCTTTAATGGCCCAAAATTCGTCTGGATTTCTCTCTCTCTTTTATCCTTTAATCTTAATTCTTTGGTATCACGGTTGTCTCTGAGCTCCTCATCATAAGCTGAGAGAAGTTATTCCATGGTTTCTTTTACTAATTCACAGATAAAGTTAAATAATTCTACCTCCAGTTCCTTGAAATCTTCACTCCTTTCAGTGGTGTTTGGTTTTGAGATCCCTCTTCTCTATTTTCGTCAATTTACCTTCAATTTGCCCACTTTAATTTTACTCAAACAAAAAAATGATGATTCGAATTTTCTAGTAAAAACCCGGCCAAGGCCGGGTTTTAGACAATACTATCTCTTTCTTCTAAAACTATTTTAATACAACGATACGTCCCTCGACCTTGGGAAACAGGGGACTATTGCCCTGAATATGGCGGATGAACATCATCTGATCTGTTATGTCAAAGGTCTGTACTTTTTGTGCTTGTTCCAGTACTTCATACCCATCGCCACCTGCAGCCAGGAAGCTGTTGGTGGCAACAACATAGGTATTGGCATAATCAATTGGATATCCACCAACATAGACTTTTTCCACTCTCTGGCCTGCTGGCTTATTGGGATCAAAATAGAATCTCAGTCCACTGACCTGTAGAAATGATCCAGAGGCTTCCGGGTAATTTCTTACTCCATGCTCTAAAGCTGCAACCACATCAGCCCCTGACAACCTCAATGTCTCCACTTCGTTATTAAAAGCCAGAATTGCCATGGCATCTTCCAGGGTAATATCTCCCAGTTTTGCTGAATCCCTGATGCCACCCCCATTGTAGATAGCGATATCAGCTTTAGTATACTCCCTGATCACATCACATACCAGATTGCCTAAATTAGTCTCCTGAGAACGAACATGCTCCCTGTCCCCTACCAGATAAATAAGAGTTTCGCCAATTACTGTATCCAGGGCACTGACCTGGATACCCAGAGACAATACTGCCAGCAGAGCAAAAACCATTAACAATGTTAACTTTTTTTTCACCTTCTCATCCTCCTTGTAATTTTATTTTTTTCCATCAAAGACCCAGCAATTTTCTCCTGGCTTCCTCCCGGGCCTCTTTGAGAATTTCCACAATTTCCTGAACCGGTTCATAATCTTCAGCCTGCGCTGCAGAAATTAAGGATGGGGAAAATGCAGGCTCAGAACTACTCATGTCTATTAAAACTTTCCCCAGGTATTTAGAGTATTCATTGGCCTGCACAAAAAGCGTTCCGTGATGCCACTCTCCCTCTGGCAAACGATGATGACTGTGGCCATCAACAAATAGATCTATCCCTTCAACCTTATCAGCAATCTCTTTGGAAGGGTAGTCGCCTGCAAATCCCACATGTCCCAGGCCAACAATCAGATCAACATCATAGTCATCTTTTAAAACCTGAACATATTTTCTGGCAGCTGTCACCATATCGCCAAACTCCAGTCCCTTTATGTTATCAGGATGGGTGGTGGTGTAGGTGTCTGGCGTGCTAATGCCAAAGATGCCAACCCGGTAATTCCCCAGCTCTTTTACCACATATGGTTTGAATAGAAGTTCTCCATCTTTAAAAACATTGGCTGAGATTAAATCAAATTCCATCATTTCTTCCAGTTCCAGCAGGCGCTCATAACCAAAATTAAAATCATGGTTCCCGGGAACCATGACATCGTATCCTGCAGCATTCATTGCTTTTACTGTGCTCTCACCTTCCAGGCTGTTGGTTATAGGCTGACCGTGTATGGTGTCGCCTGCATCCAACACCAGAACATGTTGGTATTTAAGGCGATAATCTTTGATAAGTGCACCAATGAGAGGCATCCCCAGGATTCCCTCAGCCATCTCAATTCTCCCGTGTATATCATTGGTGTGCAGGATGACTATATCTGTTTCTGACCCATGACCTGGCAAAAAGCCTGAAAACAAAAATATGAAAATCAGACCTGTCAGTAATAGTTTTTTCCTTAATTCCACATTCCCACCTCCTATGTGCATTTTTTGCCCACTCAATCTAACAACATATTTATGTTTACTTTTGTATGTTTCTCCATCCTGTAAAATTTTCCTTTATGTTATTTAGTGATATTTTTGCTTTCAAATATACTCTTTATTAAATGCTGTTTCTTATTCCCTGGCACAAATAAAAAAAAATTTAGCATCTTTACTTTTTCAGCTAAAATGATCCGGAAGGCTTCTTCTCATGCTTCTATCTTCCTGGGCAAGGTTATTTTCATTTTCTTTAGTCACTTAAAATTAAGCCTTTTAACATTCCTTTTTATGATATGTAATACACCATTTCCATTCTTAAATTCTTTTCATCGTACTCAGGCTCTTCTGGAATTGAAATCAACTTTCCATATCCCTCAAAGGCAATCAAAACCAATGCTAATGCATCTAAAATGTCATCCCTGGCAACTTCTTCCCGCCTGTATTCTTTCATAGAATAATGAATTATATCCTGCACAACATTAAGTCTATATCGCAGGATGTTAAGGCGTTCTGCATATCCCTTTCTTACTCCTTTCCGGTGCTCCGTTATTTTCCCAGCCAGGGCCCAGAAACATATTTCCGGATGTGATTCCCTAATGATTCCCTGCAACTTTGCTTTTCTCCTCATGAAAAGGTCCATTTCCCTGATCCTGGGGACTATTCCCCAGGTTTGCCTGGATAGTCCCTTACCAGTTAGTTGCCGGTTAATGAAGCTGGCCTGGTTATAATTTTTTGCCTGTACTGCCTTTCTTGCAGGAACCGGGAAAATACTGGACCCTCTTTTTCGTCCCAGAATTTTTCTGCCCATTTTATCGCATTTTCTTTCCTCTGTCCCCCTGGTTTTTAAGCCTATTGGCATATCTATTAGAATCAAAGAGGCTCTTTTATGCCTTCTCCAGAGATTCTGTAAATCAGGAAAAACTTCTGCCTGCCAGTGCAGGGTTTCATCCAGAGACACGGCAAACCATCCCCCCCTACAACCGTCAACTCCTATAAATAGTGCCATTATAATCTCTCCTGATATCCGCCAGGGAATTTTTTGGATCTATCTCGTATTGTGTTTTCCCCACAAAACCATTTCCTAATTCAGCAGAAGACTGTCATTGTGCTTCTCTAGCTAAAAAACTGTTTTCTTCAACCCAGCCAGGGAGCTGGCTTGCTCCAGGCAGCAGGAATTATACCTGAAATCTGTTCTTCTATCTGAGCTCTTACATTCTTATCCAGGTTCTTTTGTTCTCTTTTACATATTTCCCGGTACTTTTCCCGGGCCACTGAGAGGCTATCACCATTTTCCAGAGGATAACGGATATAAACATCTTCCTTGCTAGGCTGGGGGAGATGATAAATATAAGTTTTATGGGAACTCTGGAAAACTTCCCGGATCATGGCCAGAATATCATCCTTTTGGGTGGTGGAAATATCAGGCTCCCTGAGTCCAGCTTTGACCATGCCTATATGGGCATCATCCAGGATGGCCTGTTCCGGACTGAATATATTGGTCCGATCCAAAAGTCCCAGGGCATAATGAATAAAATGGGCACCTGCCCTTGGTACAGTGGTTATAGTTAGCATCTTCTCAGCAGTTGCCTGAATACCTGGCACTCGGGCATCTGCAACTCCGGCAGTTGAATAACAGGGAATTCCATAATATCTTGCCATCTGCGCACAATCCTGATTGTAGTGGACAAACTCCGGAGCCCCGTACATGTCAGCCAGATTATCCAGCCGGGAACGAACAGGCACACTTCCATAAAAAACTGGGGCACCAGGCGCAGCCAGCTGATTTAAGGTAACAGCCGCCAGTATTTCTGCATTAATCTGCGCCACCATGCCAAACTCTTCAAAGGGAGCTGTGGTCCCACCCATAGGTGAAGTAGAAACCACAACAGGCAACCCTCGCCTGGCTATTGCCAGATGTTTGGTTGTGGTATCATCTACCAGTTGCAGGGGGCTTTTTACTATGCAGGTGATAAAGGACATGAGAGGAGCTCTGTTAAAAGCGTCCTTGCTACCGGCAATAGTTTCCCCCAATTTTATCAACTCTGGTAGAGAATCTTCACTGGCCAGGCCACCCATTACATGCTTTGTTATATTGTTAAGGCTGCAGGCAAAAACATTGACATCTTTATTTTTCACAGTTATATCCGGATCCTGAATATTGACACAACGGATGAAGAAATCCAGGTTATCAAGGTATTCACCAAGATGAGCAGCCGTGCTGAGTCTTTCCAAATTACCCTTGCTGCTTTTAAAAACATGCTTTCCGTTTTCCTCTTCAGTTTCAAGCCATACATTGGTTTCCGAACCACTGCCAAAGTGAACCCGGGGTTCTTTAGCATCAAGTTTGATAGTGTTATCCGGGTCCCTGGCTCCCAGAACAATTTGCTCCGGTGCAGAATCAAGAGCTCGATCCACAATACTTTCAGATAAACTAACCCTCCAGCATTTGCTTTCCTCTTCCACCTGGGCCCCTGCCCCTTTAAACAGCTCCATGGCTTCCTTGTTATGGCAGAGTATCCCCGGATTAATCAGTAGTTCTCGGGACGTCTCATCTATAATTTTCACCTGATTCTGGGAAAGACGCTCTTTGGGTTTTACAACAACGCCTAGTTTGCTGGACTTTTGCAAGCTATCAACCTCCTCATGCTAATCCTCCAGTGTTTTCAGTAAAGATAATAATGTAATGCTCAACACTTTTCCCTTCGCCATTATCACCCCATCTCCTTTGCAAAATAAAAATAGAGTTACATTTTCAATCTGTCAAAGCAGGCATAAAATTTTCAGGTAATCCTAAAAAAACACAATGACTGTTGTTCATCAGGCAACTTCAATGTTATAATAAGGAATGGAAAAGAAAGAAATAACAGGGAAACTCCTGCAAGTTCTTACTAAATAATCTTCTTCTCAATAGCCTATATTACTCGACTCTTTTAAGGAGGCTGTTATGACCGGTTATCTGGAAAAAATTCACCCTCGCTCTTTGAAGCACTTAACCCGCCACCTGCAATCATTAATTCAGGGTAAGCTATGGTTAAAAATTCTTATAGGAATGGCCCTTGGTTTTGCCGTGGGCATTTTAGTGAGCCCTGAAACAGGCATTTTCCCTGCTGATACTGCAGAAGTTATAGGAAGCTGGCTTGCTTTGCCCGGCAACATCTTCCTGGGGTTAATTCAAATGGTGGTGGTTCCTCTTGTATTCGCTTCGGTCATCCGGGGCATAGCTTCCAGTGAAGACATGGAATACTTAAGACGAGTTGGTATCCGACTGGTAGGCTATTTTATTGTCACCACCACAATTGCCATAACCATTGGCATTGGAATTGCTCTTATAATTCAGCCCGGTCTCTTCATTGATGCCAGCCTAATTGTTGCTCTAGCTGATACTGACATTCTCCCAGAGAAAGCTCCGGATGGTATCGGTGTAGGAGAGTTACCAGGAGTAGTAGTTCAGCTATTACCTGAAAACCCACTGGGAGCCATGGTGGAACGGCAGATGCTACAGGTAGTTCTCTTCGCAGTCTTTATCGGTCTGGCTCTGGTTTCTTTATCTCCCAAGCAATCCAAACCTCTGCTTGAGGTCCTGGGCTCCCTGCAGGAAGTCTGCATGGCTGTTGTCCGCTGGGCCATGATAATTGCACCACTGGCAGTTTTTGGCCTTCTGGCCCAGATTACTATCAAGGTAGGTTTAAGTGCTCTTCTGGGAATGTTCGTCTATGTTGGCACCGTTCTTGCTGGACTCATATGTTTGCTGCTTTTTTACCTCCTGATTGCCAAAACCATTGGAAAAACCAATCCAGGTAAGTTTTTGGGGGCAGCAAAAGAGGTTCAGCTCCTGGCCTTTTCAACTTCCAGCTCAGCAGCTGTAATGCCCCTCTCTATCCAGACTGCTGAAGACAAGCTGAATGTTCGCCCTTCCATTGCCCAGTTCTTGATTCCTCTGGGGACCACCATAAACATGGATGGGACTGCTCTCTATCAGGGAGCAGCAACCGTATTTCTGGCCCAGGCCTTCGGTGTGGAACTGGGCCTGCCTGCCCTGATATTGATCGTGGTAACAGCTGTAGGAGCTTCTATAGGCTCCCCTGCAACTCCCGGGGTTGGTATAGTTATACTGGCCATGGTACTGACCAGCGTTGGTATCCCAACCAGTGGCATTGCACTAATACTGGGAGTTGACCGAATCCTGGATATGAGCAGAACTGCTGTTAATGTTACCGGTGACCTAACTGCCAGCCTGGTCCTGGACCGCTGGGTTGGAGGCAAGAAAACATGCACGGAACAAAAACTTGATGAAGAAGAATGGGAGAAACAAAGGCAAGCCACTGGTGATGATATAATCTGTGAGGAAGAACTCTAATTCTTCACACCTGTTTTCCGGAAAAACCAATTAGCAGTAGATTATTGGATAGCCCCGGCAGTTCTTCTGCCGGGGCTTCCATATTTTCTTCTGCTGGCTAAAAATATTTTGCCTATCATTTCCCCTGAG
>PUNT01000120.1 GCA_003551905.1 Halanaerobiales bacterium | reverse complement strand
GTGTGGAGACTGAACCTCTTTACCGCCGCCTTTATGCCTTTGGCAGTCCCTACAGTGCCATTCTAGGTGTGGTCCGACCGGAACAGCCATCGTTACTCAAGCGCATTGAAACAACTCCGGATAGGAGCATAGGAACTATCAAGGATGGCTACCTTTTCCTGGGGTCACATTCCCAGAGACGTGAGCCTGGATATGTCACTATTTATGATGTTTCTTATCCGTACGAACTCCGGGAACTGGTCCAGATACCCCTTGGTGATAAGAACATTGAGGAGATCACCATTACTGACAACATGCTCCTGGTAGCTTTGAGGAATGAAGGCTTAAAAGTATATGATATAAGTGAAATCAGAAATCCAACATTTTTGCAAGAAATAAAACCACCATACAACATAACCTCAATTTTTGCCCAGGATAAAAGAGTCATACTGGCAGCCCACAATGCTGGATTCTTCGAATTAATATTCAGGTAATAAAAAACCGGCGAGCAATCCCTGGTTTTTTATCTTCCAACCTTAAAGATGTGATGAGAACAATAGTCCTGCATTTACCAGGACTTTTTTTCATTCTCCAATAATTTTTACCAGAACCCTCTTTTTTCGCCTACCGTCAAATTCACCATAAAATATCTGCTCCCAGGGACCAAAATCCAGTTTTCCACCTGTTATGGCAACCACTACTTCCCTACCCATTATAGTTCGCTTAAGATGGGCATCGGCGTTGTCTTCAACAGTATTATGCCGGTAACGAGAATGAGGTTTTTCCGGAGCCAGACCCTCCAGCCATTCTTCAAAATCTTCATGCAATCCGGGCTCATCATCATTGATAAAAACACTGGCAGTAATATGCATGGCATTACACAACAAAAGCCCCTCCTGAATACCACTTTCCTGCAAACATTCTTCAACAGAAGGGGTTATGTTTATTAAAGCCCGCCTGGTACTGGTGTGGAATTCAAGTTCCTTCCGGAAGGTTTGCACGAACATCACTCCTGCAGTTTTATTCAACACACTATCCCTAACATTTCTTTTCTTTTCACCTTCAGTTGAAACTGCCAGACAGAGTCCAAAACTTTTCAGATCATATCTCCTGACACAGCCCATAACTTAATCAGTACAACTTAATCCCATAGAATTAAACCCGCATGGTGACCTTTTTGCGGTTAGAATCCCGAGTTTGCTTCAACCTACAGCAAATATTACCAGGAACAGGGACAATACAAGCTAGATATCATAGCAGATGGATAGACCCCAGAGCTCTTGGTAATTATCCAGCTCAACTGCAAATGCAAGTTGTTATAGATCCCCAACATCCTTCAGAATATCTTGAATATTGTTCCGGTCATATGCTCTAACAGGCATGGCCAGGGGTAACTTCCGACCAAAACGTGGTCCGGAAAATGTAAAATCATTAGGAATCACACCTGTGGGGCAAACCGAGCGACACTCCATTTTCCCATCATCACAGGTCGGGCACGCTTCTACAGCCAATTCAGGATAAATAATTACCTGTCGCTTGATCCCTCTCCCTATAAAACCAAGTACATTTGCCTTCTTTACTTCTGAACAATACCGTACACATAAACCACAGAGAATACACTGGGTAATATCCTCTTCAAACCGGGATTGCTCAAGGCCATAATGCTCCAGTAAAGCATTGCCTTTCCATGGCCACTGGTTCAAACCTACCGTATTCAAGTACCAGCGGGCAAGCATCAACTCCAATAAAATTCGCCGTCCTCTGATTACCCGTTGTGAATCTGTTTTCACAATGAGCCCATCTTCAACAGGATAAACACAGGATGCCACCAAACGTGACCGCTGCTTCTTGGTTATCTCTACCGTGCACAGGCGGCAAACCCCGTAGTCTGCTAATTTCTCATGATGGCAGAGGGTCGGGATTTCTATACCTATGCTCCGGGCGACCTCAAGTATTCTTGCACTTTCTTTACACTTGACTTCCCTGTCATTTATTGTTAAAGTTACTTCTTTCATCTTCATTCACCTCATTTGTGAACTGCCTTTGGCCCCGTTGGAACAGGTTCAGGCACTTCCCTGCTGGGAAGCTTAATAACAGCCCCGAAATGTGGTGGGCAAACCTCAAGGCAAACCCCGCATTTGGTGCATTTGTCCTGATTGATAATATGCACCATTTTCTTTTCACCAGAAATAGCACCTGCCGGGCAATTCTTGAGACAAATTGAGCAGAATTGACACTTCTCCGGTTTAATATAATAGGAAGTTAATGAATTGCAAACAAGCGCCGGACAGCGTTTCTCCACAATATGGGCTTCATATTCTTCCCGGAAGTACTTAATAGTGCTTAAAACAGGGTTGGGAGCTGTTTTACCCAGGGCACAAAGGGCAAAATCTCTTACCATCGATGCTATTTCTTCCAGTAACCTCATATCTCCTTCTGCTCCATACCCCTGACAGATACTATTCAGTATCTTGTGCATCTGATATATTCCCTCACGGCAGGGGACACATTTTCCACAGGATTCTTCTGTGAGGAAGTCCAGGAAATATCGTGCTATGTCAACCATACAGGTATCCTCATCCATTACTATCATTCCCCCTGAGCCCATCATTGAACCTAGTCTGTTAAGCTCATCAAAATCTACAGGAGTGTCAATTAAGCTCTCAGGGATAACCCCTCCTGAAGGCCCTCCAGTCTGTATTCCCTTAAATTTCTTCCCTTCCGGGATTCCTCCTCCAATCTTGAAAACTATATCCCGCAGGGTGATCCCCATGGGAACTTCCACCAGCCCTGTGTTATTCACCTTACCTACTAGAGAGAAAATCATGGTCCCCTTGCTTGTTTCGGTCCCAATCTGGGAAAACCAATCTGCACCATTGTTAATGATCAAAGGAACAGTGGCCAGAGTTTTCACATTATTTAAGTTGCTTGGTTTTTCCTGGATACCACTGACCGCGGTGCGAATATATTTTGGCCGTGGTTCGCCTACTCTTCCTTCAATTGCTGCCATTAAAGCACTGGATTCCCCCGACACAAAAGCACCAGCACCCCTGTGAATTTCTACATCCAATTGGAAACCTGAACCCAGTATGTTTTCACCTAAAAGCCCATACTCTGCAGCCTTATCCAGGGCAATAGAAATATTTTCCACAGCCAATGGATACTCCTGGCGAACATATACAAAACCTTGATGGGAACCTATGGCGTAGGCACAGATGATTAAGCCCTCCAGCACACTATGAGGATTCCCCTCCAAAAGGCTTCTATCTCCATAAGCACCGGGGTCTCCTTCATCGCAATTGACAATTGCATATTTCTTTTCTCCAGTTGCATTACAGGTAGTATCCCACTTTATCCAGGCCGGAAAACCAGCACCCCCCCTACCCCTCAGATTAGCCCTTTTAACTTCATCAATAACCTGTTCAGGCTTCATCTCAAAAAGAGCCCTGGCCAGTGCACTATAACCACCGATAGCAATATAATCATCTATGTTCTGAGGATCAATAAACCTGTTGTTGCCAAAAACAATACGCTTCTGATGCTTGTAAAAAGGAATCTCTTCCTCGCGAACCACCTTGCTGCCATCGTCTTTCTCATATAGTAGACGTTCAATCACTTTTCCCTGTAGCAGGGTCTTGGAAACAATTTCAGGAATATCATCTGTTTTTACCTGAAGGTAGCAGATCTCTTCCGGGTAGATTGCAACTATAGTGCCTTTCTCACAGAAACCATGGCATCCAGTACGGCGGACATTGACCTTTCCTTCCAGTCCATTATCCTCAATCTCCTGAATAAGAGTTCGAGTTACTTCCTCGCTCCCCAGGGCCTGACAACCGGTTCCTGAACATATATTAACACATGGTGTTAATGTGCTCTTTTTTTGGGCCGCCGCGGATTTATTTTTTTCAAATTAAATTTCCCCGGGCCTGTTAAAATTCCAAAGAAATATGATATAATTTTTTCAAATTATTTTAGGCGGTGATACATTGCAGATAATTCATAATTTCAAGACATCATTACAGCAGTACATAAGATTAGGTAAAAATAATGACTTTCCACCTGTCAATACGTGCCCTTTATGCAAAGCTCAGAAAAACCTTGAAGGACATGGGTTTTACTCTAGAAATGCAGTAAGAGGGAAAAAGTACAATAAGGTGACTATTAAAAGACTTCACTGTTCTTGTTGTAAAAGGACTTTCTCTATACTTCCATCATTTTTACATCCCCGGTTCCAGTACACAATTGATTACATGCTCCTTCTTCTAAAAGATATTTTCATTGAAAGAAAACGCCTTGGATATTATCAGCTCCGGCAGTTTTATAAGCGCAGGTTCTTAAAAAATTTAAATCGTTTGCAGATATTTTTTAGAGATCAAGGTTACAAATTAAAATTACCTAACTGTCCAAAAGAAAAAGCCATAAAGCTGTTCGAAATGATAGTTGAAATAACCGATCAACCCTTCTCACAGAGGTTTCACGTTCATTTCGGCACAGCATTTATGGCAACTTAATTTTACCATAGATGCCGGCCAAACGAAAGAACTTTTATCCCCACATAATATTTGCCTTGTTTTAGCCTCCAGGATGAAATAAAATGCATTTAAGTTGAAATAACCGGTTATTTTCATCTAATAAAAACTCATGGAGGCTAAACAAATGGATGAAAAACTACGAGAACAGGTAGCTTTATTTCGTTATGGCCTGATTATTCCTATCATCAATGGCCAGGTGAAGAATCGCAAAGATTATTTTGATGAAATAACAAACCAGGTTCACGATGTACCTCATTACGGACCTAAGGAGTTTACTCCAAAAACTATTTCTAACTGGTTACACCTCTATCAACAAAACGGGTTTGAAGCCTTAAAGCCCAAATCCAGAAACGATAAAGGGAAAACTCGGATTATCAAAGGAGAATTAAGGGATGAAGTCCTTAGATTAAGGCAGGAACACAGCGATATGCCTGTGCGCCTCTTTTATGAGAAATTAATAAAAGATGGTGTTTTCTTGCCCGATGAAGTATCTTACTCCACTCTCAATCGTTTTTTCAAAAGGCATAACTTGGATTCTAAAAGAGAAGTTCTTTCACCAGAACGTAAGCGGTTTGCCTATGATACAGTAAATATGCTCTGGCAAGCGGATGTTTCCCATGGACCATATCTTAAAACACCCAGAAAGAAATTACCCACCTACCTTTTTGCTTTTATCGATGATTGCTCGAGGATTGTTCCCTTTGCCATGTTTTCCAGCAAGCAAAATATCGATCCCCTAAAGGAAGTTTTTAAGCAAGGTGTTCTGCGACGGGGAATTCCCAGGCTTGTTTATGCTGATAACGGCAAGATATATCGTTCAGATTCTTTTAATATTATCTGTGCTTCTTTAGGCATAACCCTTGTCCACACTAAACCGTATGATCCGGCAAGTAAAGGCAAAATTGAGAGATTCTTTGGAACCATCCGCCAACGCTTCTATCCGCTTTTCAAGGATAAGCCCTTTTCTTCCATAGATAAACTCAATGGAGCTTTTTGGGCCTGGTTAGAGGAGGACTACCACCGCAGAGAACACTCTTCTCTGGGAATGTCGCCTCTTGATAAATATCTTTCTCAAACCAGCAGCATACGTATGGTGGATGATCCACAAAAATTAGAAGAAGTATTCTTGCAGCGAGAGGAACGTAAAGTAAATCATGATGGGACAGTCTCCCTTTTCAAGCAACTTTATGAAGTTTCCCCACAGTTTATTGGTCAAAGGGTGGAGCTGCGTTTTAATCCTCAGGATATGACAAGGGTGTATATTTTTAGCCAGGGTCAGAACATTGCCCGGGCAAAACCTGTTACCTTGCATGATAATGCGAGGGTAAAACGATCTTCTCCCATCTCCTTTAGTTCCTTAAGGGAGGGGGATGAAGATGTTTAAGAACTTTTATTCCCTGAGCCGGGAACCTTTCTCCAAGGAAATCAAGGAGGATGACTATTATCAGAACCAAAGTTTTTCCGAAGCTCTAGCCCGGCTGGATTATCTTAAGAGAGTACGCGGAATCGGAATTCTGACAGGGGAGGCGGGCGCAGGGAAAACTTCCACCCTGCGTCATTTTGCCAGCAATTTAAATAATACTCTACACAAAATAATCTATTTTCCCCTTTCTACCGGCACAGTTATGGACTTTTACCGGGGCCTGGCAAGGGGACTTGGCCTTGAACCCCATTTCCGTAAAGTTGATCTCTTCTATCAGATCCAGGAGGGAATCTATTCTCTCTACAAAAACAAACGGATTACACCTGTTTTTATCCTGGATGAAATGCACATGGCTTCACCTAAGTTTCTTGCTGATCTGAGCATTATTTTTAACTTTAGAATGGACTCGGTTAATCCATTTATTCTAGTTCTGGCGGGAATGCCTCACTTTCTTTCTTCACTTACCCTGAACCGCAATCAATCATTAAACCAGAGGGTGATTATGCGTTATCGAATGGAACCACTTTTGAGGGATGAAGTTAGGGGTTACATTGAACATCATCTTGAGATTGCCGGAGCTAAACATACTATATTTTCTGATGATGCAATTGAGGCCATTGCTTCACGTTCCAGGGGCTGGCCCAGGCTGGTTAACAATATTGCAACTACAGCAATGATTTATGGAACACAGTTAAAAGCTGATACTATCAGTTCTGAGATAGTCCAAAAAGCAATTGAAGATATTGATACAGAGTAGCCCTGTCGGGCGGCTGCGTAAGCTGCCCGACTTCCACACCTTTTTCTGTGACATTTTGCAATTACTGATATATTTAATCCAAATTATTTGCAATTAGACACCTGCATGCTCTTTTTTCAGGGAAGTATAATTTGACATCCATGAGAAATTTAAATTGCTAATCTACACATGGCTTGCTGGGGTCTCTTTTACTCCGTATTGCCTCTCTTAACTCCCTAAGGTCAGCACCAGAGTTCAATCTAGTCATGATTCTCTCCTTTCCTCGAAAACTATTCATAAATAGTAGGCATCTGTTCGACTTCTTTCGCCATAGGCTTTCCATAATACTCATCATTAACTACCATAACCGGCCCTAACGCACAGCAACCTAGACAATTAACCGTTTCCAAACTAAACCGCCGGTCCTCTGTAGTTTCTCCTGGTTTTACTTTTAAAGTTTCTTTGACTTTGTCCAGAAGACGAGGCGCTCCACGGACCTGACAGGCGGTACCCATACATACTGAGACCAGATTCTTTCCTCGAGGTAGCAAACTAAAGGCCTTGTAGAAGGTAGCCACCTGGTAAACTTGAACCAGGGGAACATTTAGCTTATGACTGATGTACCTAATGACTTCCTGAGAAAGCCAGCGGTTTTCACGCTGAACCTCGAGAAGCACCTGAATAAGGGCAGAACTATTGTCCCAGTATCTGCTGGTAATTTCCTCTACTTTGCTAACAATCTCATCAGTTGCTGATAGTTCCTGTCTCACCAATCTAATGACCTCCCTGAGTAATTTTCCCAAAGTTTACATACCCCAAAGCCTCTTACTCTGGTACAGGAAATCCCTGAGAGCTTATATTTGTGCATTTTGTCACAATATACAGGCAATTTGCAATTTTCTGAAATATAAATTTAATATAACACAGCACCCTCCTGCATGTCAATAATTGTGAGGTGCAAACTCAAAAAAATACCTGCTTTTAGCAGGTATTGTAGCGGATATAATATCCTGATCTAAAATTTTTGTACTTTCTGCCCCTTTGAATCCTCTATTCCTATCAGCAGGCTTCCCCCTGCACCTTTCAGTTCTTCTTTATCATGTCTTCCCTATGGCGAAGGGTAATAAATACCCCGGCCAGGATACTATACACAAGTAGAGGAACCGGCTCTCCTGCTATTAGAATGAAGATAGGGGCTGAACCAAATGCCACTGCTGAACTCAAGGCTACCTGACGGGAAAAAAACCAGAACAGAACCCATACAAAGCCAATAAAAAAAAGGACCGGAAAATAGAGCACTCCCATTGATCCAATATATACAGCAAGACTTTTTCCTCCTCTAAACCCCAGGTAAACGGGAAACATGTGACCCAAAATTGCACCAAAAGCAGCAAAAAGGGGTAATGTATCTCCAGAGCCCATAGCCCGGGCCAGAAAAACAACTGCTGCTCCTTTTCCAACCTCCAAAATCAAAGTGATTAAACCAATCCCTATTCCCGCTGTTCGCAGTGTGTTCAATGTTCCTACATTGCCACTGCCACTATAACGAATATCTAATCCTTTCAGTTTACTGGTCAGATAGGCAAAAGGAATCCCTCCTATTAAATATCCAGTCACAAGGGCCAGGACATGTAAAAGCAATATCAATCCCTCCTATAAGGTGGTCCACTAAGCACAGTTATCCCCTCTTTTTCCAGGGTAAAATGCATATGATCAGAGAAGAACACCTCTCCTTCCATGTGCAAAGGTCTGGGTTGGGCAAGGATTAGTTCCACCTCCTCAGCCCGGAACATATCACACTTTCTTATATTCTTGTGGGTTCCCTTGAAAACCTTGGGAAACTCCCAGGCAATCTCTAATCGCCCCATGGTGTCCAGAACACATACATCAAAATAACCATCATCCTGAATAGCATCGGGGACGATGCGCATCCCTCCACCATAACACTGCCCGATGCCTACTGCTACCAGAGTTGGTGTCTTTTCCAAAGTTTTCCCATCCAGAATTATTTTCATCTCTACCGGTTGATAGGAAATTAGGGTGCTGAATACAGAAAAAATATATACCCAAACGCCCCGAAGCATTCTCACCCCCATGTTAGCACGATGAGCTACTGCAGCATCGAAACCAACTCCAACCGCATTAATAAAATATCGGTCCAAAACTCTGCCCAGATCAATTTTTCTGGTTATCCCCTCCAGGAGTATTGCACAGGATTTTTCCATATCTGCAGGCATGCCTACTGCAGTGGCAAAATCATTGCCAGTACCTGTAGGTAGGGTTGCCAGCACTGCATTAGAACCTACAATACCATTTGCCACTTCATTCACTGTACCATCTCCACCAACAGCAACTATCACATCAAAACCTTCTTCTGCTGCCTCCCTGGCAGCTGTTATGGCATCACCATGGCCCCGGGTTATGTAGGTGTGGAAATCCACTCCAGCTTCTTTTAATATCTTCATGAGCTGGGGGTACATTCTTTTTGTTTTTCCCCGCCCGGCAATAGGGTTAACAATTAACTTGTATTTCATAATTAGTCCTCTCTTTCCGGTTAGCAGTAATAATAACTTTTTCTCTTCAGGCAGGAAAATCCCTTTTACTTTCAAGAAAAAACCCCCATTAAAGGGGGCGACTTACTTCCTCTACGTCTTTCTTAGCAGCAGTTTCCCGTAGATAGACTGCTACTTTCTTGTACACCAAGAAAGTAAACAGGGAGTTTATTCCTGCTTTTAAAATGTTAAATGGCAGGATCAAAGGGATAATCATTCCCAGGACAACTTCCCGAGGTACTCCCATATATAGAGGAGTTAGGATGAGGTTAGCAGCTATCATTACAATTGCCATACCGATTCCACCAGCAACCATTCCCAGCACTGCACCTTTCCTGGTCCTGATCCGGCTGTAGACAAACCCGGCAATAAAAACAAATGTACCTGTCGACAGGAAGTTCATAAGAATACCTACCGGACCTCCCTGCCCGGTTACCACTCCCATAACCAATGCAGCAATACCAGCCATTAAAACACCTGTCCATGGTCCCATCATAAAAGATCCGATCAGTACAGGAATATCCCCCGGGTCATAGAGGAGAAAAGGAGCAGCAGGAAATATGGGGAAATAAACAAAAACTGCCAGCAAAATAGATATACCACACAAAAGTCCTCCAACAACCAGCTTCAACGTTGTTTTCAATTTTAATTTCCCTTCCTTTCCAAGAAAAAATTGCCCAGCACCCTCCAGGACAATTTATAAAAAAATAACCTTCTCCCATCCGGACTATACCGTCGGCCCTGGAATTACACCAGGTCAACCCTTGCGGGCTCGTGGGCTATAACCACCGGTCGGGAATTTCACCCTGCCCTGAAGGCCGGCTATCTTATTTTATATAAATATACCAGAGTTCTGTACTCCTGTCAACTTAATCCGGGTGGAAAATTTTGTCCACAAGATGCTGGCATAACATTATTTTTGCCGTGGTAAAATAAGAGCAAGAAAAACAAGGAGGGAATATAATGACAACGTTCCATGCCATCCATATAATTGTAGGAGCCTGGTTGGTCTTATCCCCATTTACCGGCCTCCTGGACACAGCCCAATCAGTTTTCTGGAACAATGTAATAATCGGGGCTGTGGTAGCCCTCTACAACATTTATTACCTGTTTCTCCGGCAAAATGTTGATGCTCGCCAACAGGAAAGGTAGCCCTTAGGGTTCGGCAAAAAAAGTCGAACCCTAATTTTATTGGACAAAAAGTGCCCTGATAAGACCAGGGATTACGTACATTAATTCATTCTGAGTATCAAGTTACTTCAGGAACCCTTGCCAACCAAACTACTGTTCTGGTATAATATAACCAATGAGAACGTTAGTTTGGGAGGCGATAAGATTGGCTCAACAACCAGAGCTCAACTG
>PUNT01000265.1 GCA_003551905.1 Halanaerobiales bacterium | reverse complement strand
TCAGGAAGAGGTTAATGAATTTATTGAACAGGTTGGACGAGATTATGAAGCTCTATATAACGAAGTTAATCGTTTGAAAGAGGAAAATGAAGAGATGGGAAAACAGTTAAAGTATTATAAAGAGCAGGAGGAAAAACTCCGGCAGGCTTTAGTCGCTGCCCAGGATGCTTATTCTCGCCGCAAGGAGGAGGCAGAAAGAGAAGCAGGATCAATCATTCAGGAAGCCAATTTACGGGCGCGAAGCATCATTGAAGAGAGCAAGCAAAAAATACAGGAACAGTACTCCAAATATCAGCGACTTCAGGAGATGGAAGAACTTTTCAAGGTTCGTTTCCGGGCACTTCTGGAAGGCCATTTGAGGTATCTGGAACAGATGGAAAAGGATCAGGAGGAGAGCAAACAAGAAAAATCTGAAGAACTGCCAAAATCAGGAGGGTAATTTATGAAGAGGAGCCGGCAGGTTATTGGAATCCTGGGAGGCATGGGGCCAGAAGCCACCCTGTGCCTTTATTATCACCTGCTCAGGCTCAATAAAGGGCAAAAGGAGCAGGATCATGCTCATGTCATTATTGATAGTAATCCCTCAATCCCGGATCGCACTTGTTGGCTTCTTGAAAAAAAAGGGGAGGATCCTTTTCCCTATCTTTTGGATTCAGGCAGGAGGTTGCAAGCTGCCGGTGCAGATATTATAGGTATTCCTTGCAATACCGCCCACTTTTTCTGGGAAAAACTACAGGAGCAATTAAAAGTTGAAATTGTTAACATGGTTTTTTTAGCTGAAAAGGAAGGGAAAAGAACACAAAAAAGTACTGCTAAGCCAGTATTGCTCCTGGCCACAGAAGGAACCTACCAGGCTCAACTCTATGAATCTTCTTTTTTTTGCATACCTGAACAAAAGGTAAAAAAGGAGCTCATGGAGGTTATCTATGACGTTAAAAGTGGTGAACCATTAGCCCCATTGCAGGAAAGAGTAATGAAGATAATTGACAGGTACAGAAAGGATGCTGGCGGTGTTCTCCTGGGTTGCACCGAGTTATCACTGCTTTACAAACCACCTTATGGGCGTTCTCCTCTTTGGTCGGAGGCAGGCAGGGTCATAGACCCTTTATACCTCCTGGCACAAGAATTATTGCGGAGTTAGAGGATTAATGAAAGATATTTTTGGACAAAGTAAATAAGGGGATGAATCCTTGACAGAGGATAAAGAAAGAGAAGCGGTACAGGTTTTAAGGAGGTTGGAACATAGAGTTAAGTATATAGAAGAGGAACTGGGTAACTATATAAACATGCTAACTACTCCCCGCAGGTATTTGTTCTATCATTTCATATCTGGCCTGGCCCGGGGACTTGGTATTGCCATTGGAGCAACCCTACTGGGAGCTTTTTTCCTGGCCACCCTTTTTCGCCTGGCTGAGCTCAACGTTCCGTTGATTGGCGAATTCATTGCCAGGATAGTGCGCATAGTTCAAGAACATCTATAGGAGGAGAAGCTTTGATAATGGAAAAAGTGGAGCGATTGCTGCAAAAGAGAAGAGAAGAACTAAAGAAATCACTGAAAATTTTTCAGGTTAATGGTAGGAAAAATCTGCGGGAAAGCACCGGTGAATTATCCCTTTTAGATAATCATCCTGCGGATTTAAATGAAGAAACACCAAGCCGTTCGGTGGATTTAGGCTTGCAGGATAGCCTGAACAGGGAGATGGAGGAAGTCAAAAGAGCCCTGGAGAAAATAAGGGATCATAGTTATGGTTTTTGTGATGTTTGTGGCCGGGAAATTAAAAAACAAAGACTGGAAGCACTTCCTCAGGCAACTCTTTGCTTGCCATGTGAAGAAAAAAGAGAAGAAGAGAGCCGGGACCATCCTGGGGGAGAAAATGTTTTAAGTTTGGGAAAAAGCAAGTTTAGAGTGGGGGATGGAGAAAGTATCTGGGAGGATTTAAGATTACATGGCACTTCCCAGTCCCCAATGGATTCAGGAGAAACTAACTCAGAATAAGGTTCTGTTGAAACTGGAGCGGAGAAGAATGGTATTTATTATTTCATTAATTACATTAGCTATAGATCAGGGAACAAAATTCCTGGTGGAAGCGAATTTTCAGTTATTTCATTCACATCCGGTTATTGAAGGCATCTTATATATGACTTTGATTCATAATACCGGTGCTGCCTTTGGCATATTACGAAATCAGCAGTGGCTGGTTGTAGCAATGGTTGTTGGACTTTTTGTTATTTTTCTTCGCTTTTATCACCGGATTCCTAAGAATAATATCTGGCAGAAAATTGCTCTGGGACTGGCAGCAGGAGGTGCCCTGGGGAATTTGTTTGATAGAATAATTCGTGGTTATGTGGTAGATTTTATCGATATAAGGATCTGGCCAGTTTTCAACTTTGCTGATGCAGCCCTAACCATAGCAGTTATAATTTATATATACCAGCTCTTTCTCTTGAGGGGTAGAGAGGAAATAGATGAAACAGGAAACTAGGAGGTTTAAGGTTCATTCAGAAGAGGCGGGTATGCGCCTGGATAAATTCCTGGCCATGTTCAATGAAGATACCTCCCGAACCTTTATTCAGGATCTCATCAAGAAGGGATTGGTTCAAGTATCAGGGAATATGGTAAAAGCCAGCTATAAAATGAAAGCAGATGATGTCATAGAGATGATCATGCCACCACCGACAAAAATTCAGCTGATCCCCCAGAATATTCCCATTGATATATTGTATGAAGATGAGAGTCTCATAGCGGTAGATAAACCTCCGGGTCTTGTTGTTCATCCAGCACCAGGCCACCCCCATGGTACCCTGGTTAATGCCCTTTTATACCATTGCGAGGATCTAGCCGGGATTGGAGGAAAATTGCGGCCGGGCATAGTTCACCGCCTGGACCGTGATACTTCCGGAGTCATGGTGGTAGCCAAGAACAGTCAGGCTCATAGAAAAATGGTTGCTGCTTTTAAGGAAAGGCAGGTTGAGAAAATTTACCTGGCCCTGGTGCAAGGTGTTCCACCCGAAAAAGAAGGGCGAATACAGGTGAAGGTTGGACGACACCCAAAGAAAAGGAAGGTTATGGCAGCTGGGGTTGAAGCTGGACGGGAGGCAATTACGGATTATAAAGTTATTGAAACAGTTGCTGACACTGCACTTCTCTCAGTTTTCCCCCAAACCGGCAGGACTCATCAGATTAGGGTTCACCTGGCCTGGTTAGGCTACCCGGTTAAAGGTGACCGGATTTATGGTACTAAAGCTGGCTGGAGTGAGGTGCCCCGGCAGATGCTGCATAGCTATGTACTGGCACTTCAGCATCCCTCACAGGGTAGCAGGATTTCCTTCAAAGCTCCTGTGCCTGAAGATTTTCAGAGGTTGTTGAAAACTTCCGGCTTCAAAAAGGATGTTGTTGATGAAAAACTACGATTTTGACCGAGTTCCCAGCAGGAAAAATACAGATTCAGTCAAGTGGGATTATTTGCAAAGATATTTTGGTCAGGAAGATGTCCTGCCCATGTGGGTAGCAGATATGGATTTTCCCTCCCCGCCGGCAGTCTCTCAGGCCCTTGAAGAGAGGGTGCAACATCAGATATATGGATATACTGCACCTCCAGATTCTTTGCGGGCAGCAATTTGCCACTGGATAAGGAGAAAACATGATTGGGAGGTGGAAGAAGAGTGGCTCATTCTAACCACAGGGGTTATACCTGCAATGAGTACAGCTCTACATACCTTCACCCGTCCCGGAGATACAATTCTTATTCAGCCACCTGTTTATCCACCTTTTTTCTCCCTGGTAACAAAAAATGGCAGGAAACTGGTGGAGAACCCTTTAACGCTTCAGAATGGTTCTTATAGCATGGATCTTGAAGACCTGGCTGGGAAAGTTAAAGATGTTGAAATGCTTTTCCTCTGCAGTCCCCATAATCCTGTAGGCAGGATTTGGACCCGGGAAGAACTGGAGCAGCTGGGTGAATTGGCCAGCAAAGAGGTGGTTGTTGTCTCAGATGAGATCTGGTGGGATTTATCTCTTGGAGAAAAACACGTGCCTTTTGGGTCCCTGCCAGCACACATATCCGGTAATTCCATTACCTGTATTTCTCCCAGTAAAACCTTTAATATCCCCGGCCTCAAGGTAGGAGCTGCTATTATTCCTGATCATAAGTTGCGGCGTAGATTTGTCAAAGAACTGGAGAGAAGGTGCCTTTCTGGGGGCAATATATTTGGTTTTATCGCTGCTGAAGCTGCTTATAGTGAAGGTGATGAATGGCTGTACCAGCTTAAAAATTATCTTCAAGGAAATATTGATTTTTTGCTGAATTTCTTCACCGCTCATTTGCCTGAAATTAAAGTTATTAAACCCCAGGGAACATTTGTGGTCTGGCTGGATTTCCGGGGATTAAGGTTAACAGAGGATGAACTCAGAGAATTAATTCTAAAACAGGCCCGGGTTGGTTTAATATCAGGGCTAGAATTTGGCAGAGAAGGTGCCGGTTTTCAGAGAATAAATATTGCCTGTCCCAGGGAAGGGCTAAAGGAAGGACTGGAGCGGATTCTAGAGGCAGTAAAAGCCAGGGAATAGATGTGGTTAAAAATGAATAGCTTCTTTTTCCTTGACAAAATAGGGGTGTGCTGGTAAAATTCTTACAAGTGCACATTCGTTTCCTTTAAGTTAACCCGGTGAGGTTAGCAAGGAACTTTCAAGCCAGCTTCTTGTTAACCGGGCAGGAAGTCTTTTTTATGTCAGGAGGATATATATGAAGAAGAGCAAGGTGATAATGGATGGGAGTGAAATAAGGCGAGCCCTCACCAGGATAGCACATGAGGTCGTTGAAGCCTACAAAGGGATAGATGATGTTTTCCTGGTAGGCATTAAGACCAGGGGAGTTCCTCTGGCAGAGAGGATCAGCAGGAGGATAGAGGAAATCGAAGGGGAATTAATAGAGGTAGGTATTCTGGATATTACCCTCTACCGTGATGATTTGAGTGTAGGTGATCCCCACCCCATACTGCACGAAACAGATATACCTTTTGATATCTCTCATAAACGCATTGTCTTAATTGATGATGTCCTCTTCACCGGTAGAACCATCAGGGCTGCCCTGGATGCAATCATGGATCAGGGAAGGCCCAATTTGATAGGCCTGGCAGTTCTTGTGGACCGGGGTCACCGGGAGCTACCAATTCGTGCTGACTTTGTAGGTAAAAATGTTCCTACCTCCCGGAAAGAGAATGTCCGGGTATGCCTGGAGGAAATAGATGGGGAGGATAAAGTTGTTATTGAAGAAGAGTAAAGCTAGCAAGGAGAATGAGAATGTTTTATTAATGCTAACTCAGCAATAATTTCGCTTTTGCTGGGTTTGTTTTTTGTTACCTGAACCCCGGGGATGAGGTGAAAAAGATGATAATACTTAAAGAAGCTACAATTGTGGATTTGGCTGAAGGCAAGGAGTTTACTGGCGATATCCTCATAGCTGAAGGTATAATTCAAAAGATAGGATCAGGTCTGGTTGACAATCAAGCAGAAGTTATAGATTGCCGGGGGAAGCATGTCTTCCCCGGCTTTGTTGATATGCATGTGCACCTGCGCCAGCCCGGGCAGGAACACAAGGAAAACATTGAAACAGGCCTGAAAGCAGCAGCAGCAGGAGGTTTTACTGCAGTTTGTGCCATGGCCAACACCAATCCCCCGGTCGATAATCCGGGTGTTTTAAGGAGCAACCTGGAAAGGGCCCGGGGAAAAGGAATAGATTACTATCAGATTGCAGCAGCCACTGTAGGACAAAAGGGTAAGAAAATAGTGCCTGTAGAAGAATTACAAAAAGCAGGAGCGGTAGCCTTTAGCGACGATGGTTTTCCTATTCAGGACAAAGGATTAATGACTGAAATCTTATCACTGAGCAAGGAACTTGGTTTTACCTTAATTGAGCACTGTGAAGATTGTTCACTGGCGCCTACTGATCCTCTTTCTGAAGTCAGGATGGTAGAGCGAAATCTCAATCTTCTGGCTGGATATGGAGGGAATTTGCATCTAGCCCATGTTAGCTGTGGTGATTCCCTGCGGCTAATCAAGGAAGCACTGGGATCGAATCTAGATGTTACCTGCGAGGTTACTCCTCATCATCTGGTGTTAACTCAGGAGGCGGTAAAGAAATATGGAACTCTGGCCAAGGTTAATCCCCCCCTGAGAAGGGTTGAGGATGTGGAAGCCTTACAAGAAGCCCTATGTGAGAAGGTTATCCATTGCATTGCTACAGATCACGCTCCTCATACCCGGGAAGAAAAAAATGTTTCTTACAAGCGGGCACCGGTGGGAATAATGGGTCTGGAAACAGCCGTGGGAATTCTCTGGGATTTTTTCTTTCACAGAGGATTACTGAAAAGCCATGAACTGGGCAGGTTGTTTTCTCAAAACCCGGCCCGAATAATGGGCCTGGCAAGGCCAGCTATTAAAGAAGGAAACCCCGCTGTAATGAGTGTTATTGATGCAGAAAAAGAATGGACTGTTAACCCCGAAACTTTTTATTCCCGCAGTCAGAATACTCCATTCACCGGGTGGAAATTAAGGGGGGCTCCTTTTCTGGTTGTGCATGCAGGGAATAAGATAATGGAAGATGGTAGAGTCCTGTAAAATTAAACAGGAGGTGCAGGTTATTGGAAAAGGGTTTTATCCAATCATTGCTAGGTCAGGTTAAAGAAAAAAAGAGCCATGTCTGTGTAGGTTTGGATCCGGACCTGAGGAGGTTTCCCCCGGCAATAAGAGAGAAAATTGATGGTGGTAATTGCAGCAAAAAGGAAATCAGCAAAGCATTTTTAAAGTTCAACAAGCAAGTTATTGATGCTGTGCAGGAATTTGCTATAGCCATAAAGATACAGATTGCCTGGTTTGAAGAATACGGACACTGGGGTTTGGAGGCCCTTGAGAGTACTCTTGAGCATGCCAGAAAGAAGGATCTCCTGACTATCCTTGACATTAAGAGAGGGGACATAGGAAATACTGCTGGGGCTTATGCCCGAGCTTACCTGGGCTTTGTAAATGTTGGGGGAGGGAAACAGGAGAGTGGTTTTGACGCTCAGGCTATAACATTAAATCCTTATCTGGGTAAAGACAGTCTGCTGCCTTTTTTTGAGATAATGAAGGAAAGAAACAGAGGGGCATTCATACTGGTAAAGACTTCCAATCCAGGGTCTTATCATATTCAGGATCAAGTTTTGCGAAGTGGAAAGTCTGTTTATGAGCATACAGCTCAGCTAGTGGATGAGTGGAGCAGGGATCTGATTCCAAAAGGTTCTTTCTACAGCAATCTGGGGGCTGTAGTTGGGGCCACATATCCTGACGCAGCCAGGTGTTTAAGGCAGATTATGCCCCGCTCCTATTTCTTGGTGCCGGGGTTTGGTGCCCAGGGAGGCAGAGCTGAGGATCTCATTCCATTCTTCAATGAAGATGGGCTGGGGGCTGTCATAAATGCTTCCCGATCTATAATTTATGCTTTTGCAGAATCTGCTGAAGGGGTTCCCTGGCCCAGGGCGGTAGAAGAAGCTGCTAATTCAATGCGAAAGGATATAAATTTGGTTTTACGACAAGCAGGGCTAGGCCAGTAAAGCCTTGAGATATAATTTCCTAGAAATGAGGTAGAAAAATGTATCTTACAGAAGGCCTGATCAACAGGCAGGAACAACTAGCCCAGGACATATTTCTGCTGGAAGTGCTGGCTCCTCAGGTGGTAGGAAATGCCCGGCCAGGTCAATTTGTGCACTTAGGTCTATCAACAACATATGATCCACTCCTGCGCAGGCCCATGAGTATATTTAATGTTGATGGAGATGTTTTTAAAATACTTTATCAGGTTGTTGGCCGGGGGACCAGGCTCATGAGTCAGTTCACTCGTGGAGATGTAATTGATATCTTGGGGCCTTTAGGGAGGTGTTTTCAGACACATGAAGGGAAACAGATCCTTATAGGTGGGGGCCTAGGGGCAGCTCCTCTGATTTTTCTTACCCGAAAACTTTGGCAGCAAGGATACCATGTTCATCTGCTGGTGGGCATGAAGGATAACGAGCTTGCTTTTTTGCAGGATGAAGTTCCTGAGGGGTGTGATATGTGTTTTAGCAGGGAAAGCGCTCTGGAAAGTCCCCGAATGGTAACCGAGCTCCTGCCCAGCTTCTTAGAAATGGAGGAGAGGGTGAGCATTTACTGTTGCGGTCCTCAGGCCATGTACAGGGAGATATCTCGCATCTGTGAAGGGCTTGAAAACATTAAAGCGCAGGTAGCTGTGGACCGGCATATGGGATGTGGTGTAGGAACATGTCTCTCCTGTATTGTCCCTGTTCGCAGGGGAAAGCGTAGGGAACAGGTTTATGTGCGTGCCTGTGTTGAGGGTCCTGTTTTTGACCTGGAGGAGGTCGTACTGGATGAAAGCTGACCTGACTACGAAGATTGGTCCTATTACACTGGATAATCCTATTTTCACCGCTTCCGGCACCTATGGTACCGGCAAAGAATACAGCCAGTATATTAGTCTTTCTCAACTAGGTGCCCTGGTCACTAAAGGAGTAACTCTTGATTACCGGTCCGGTAATCCCTATCCCAGGATGGTGGAAACCCCTGCTGGTATACTCAACTCCATAGGATTGCAGAATGGCGGGGTGGATTATTTCATAAAGGAAGAGATTCCTCACCTGGAAAAGCTGAGTATACCGGTTATTGTGAATATTGCTGGGCGTCGTTTACGTGATTATGAGGAGTTGGCCCGGCGCCTTTCAGAACAGCCGGCAGTTAAGGGACTGGAGGTGAATGTTTCCTGTCCTAATGTTCGGGAAGGGGGCCTGGCTTTTGGAACCAATCCTCGCCTGGTTTATGAAATTACCAGCAGGCTGAGAAAGATTACCCAGCTACCCCTCATCGTTAAGTTAACCCCGAATGTTTCTGATGTAGGACAGATTGCCCTGAGTGCCCAGGAAGGAGGTGCAGACGCAGTCTCCCTCATAAATACTCTCCTGGGGATGGAGGTGGATATCTGGAAGCAGAAACCGATTCTGGGCAATATTTTTGGTGGGCTTTCCGGACCGGCAGTAAAACCTGTAGCTCTTCGCATGGTTTATCAGGTTTATCAACGTATAAAGATACCAATAATAGGGATGGGAGGAATTACCCGGGGTGAGGATGCTGTTGCTTTCATGCTGGCAGGAGCTAAAGCAATTGCCCTGGGGACAGTGAATTTTGTAAATCCAAAAGCACCTGTTCAGATCAAAGAATTTCTTTTAGATTACATGGAAAAGCAGGGTATATGTTCAGTAGAGGAACTGGTGGGTAAGGCTCACAGGAAAGGATGATGAAAGTGGATGAGAAAAAACTACTGACATTGTTGGAAGAAACCGGAGTTTTGCAGGAAGGGCATTTTCTTCTTTCATCCGGGATGCACAGTGATAAATACCTGCAATGTGCCTTAATTCTTCAGTATCCGGATTATGCTGAAGAACTGGGGCGGGAACTGGCAGGCAAGTTTACTGATATGCAAATAGACCTTGTGGCCAGTCCAGCTTTAGGAGGGGTAGTGCTAGGTCAGGAAACAGCAAGGGCTTTAGGTTGTCGGGCTATCTTTGGTGAGAGAATAGAGGGTGTTATGCAGTTCAGGCGAGGTTTTGACGTAAAGAAAGGGGAAAAGGTGCTGATAGTTGAGGATGTTGTTACTACCGGCGGCTCAGTAAGTGAAGTTATCAAGCTTGTTGAGAAGAAGGGAGGAATTCCTGTAGGGGTGGGTTCCATAGTGGACCGGAGTTTTGAAGAACCGGATTTCCCCTGTCCATACAGGAGTTTAATTAAACTAGAAATTGCCCTTTATTCTCCTCAGGATTGCCCCCTGTGTCAAGAAGGGCTGGCTTTTGATAAACCAGGCAGCAGGATTGGGAAAAGTTGAAGCCAAAAGTACTCATGGTTTTCATTGATGGACTGGGTTTGAACCGTAATCCCAGGACCAACCCGGTGTTTAAATTGAAACTACCGGTACTGATGAAAATTACAGAATCTGACGGAGAATTCATTCTCAGACCACTGGAAACTTCACTGGGGCTGCCAGGGCTCCCCCAGAGTGCTACCTGCCAAACTGCTCTCCTAACCGGGGTTAATCCTGCTTACAGAGTAAAAGCTCACAAGAGTGGCTTTCCCGGGCCAACTTTACGGCAAATAATTATGGAGAACTCAATATTTAAGCAACTGAAGACCCGTGGTATTAAGAGTACTTTTGCCAATGCCTATAGAAAAGATTTTGCAAGCAGTGATCTGAGCTGGGCTTCAGTAACAACAGTTTCTGTGCTCAGTGCTTCTTTGTCTTTCAGGACTTTAAAGGATTTGGCAAAAGAAGCAGCAGTATATCAGGATTTTACCAATAAAATGTTACACAAGCGAGGATATAACGTTTCTATCTGGAGCCCAGAAAAAGCTGGACAGATTCTATTGGATATTGCAGCAAATCATTCCTTTACCCTCTATGAATACTTTCAAACTGATGTGGCTGGCCATCGTAATGACCCGGAGTTCACAAAAGAAATATTGCAAAACCTGGATAAATTCTTGGTCAGCATCCTGGAAAACAGGCCGGAGAACCTCACAGTTATAATAACCAGTGACCATGGTAATATTGAAGATCATACCAGTTCTCAACACACGAAAAACCCTGT
>PUNT01000061.1 GCA_003551905.1 Halanaerobiales bacterium | reverse complement strand
GAAGAGCATCTGATCCCCGTCACCTTTTCTCAATACCAAATCCCCCAGGCGCAGTGTCAGATTCTCACCTCCCCTAAACTGAATAGGCAGCAAATCAAAACCCTATATTATCTAAATATGCAAGGTGAGCATCTATTATGCCACTATCTCCATGAACTAAAGTTTTCGAAAATGATCCCAACCACCGGGCAGCAAGGGCAGCTTTTTCCCCTGAACTTGTACCTGCTGACCAAATTCTTTTGGTTTAAATTCACCAATAACATGCACACATAGCTCCTCTTTGAGCTGGTGAAAATTTTCTTTTGGCACAGCCATTATCATCTCGTAGTCTTCGCCTCCATCAAGTACCCACTTAAAATAATCCTGTTGTAGATAATCAGCCATTTCCTTGGTACAAGAAGAAATAGGTATCTTATCTTTGTCAACCCATGCTCCCACATCACTTCCCTGGCAGATATGAAGCAAATCACTGCCCAAACCGTCACTTATATCAATCATGGCAGTAGCAAACTTTCCGGCAATTCCCCCTGCATCAACTCGAGCCCGGGGGTCCAGATGCCTTGCAACCAGATATGTGGGACTGTTTTCCATCTCTACTCCTTTTTCCACGGCCAGCAACACCTCTTCCTCTCTGCCAGTCCCTTTCTCATGCAGTAGCCATTGCAACCCTGCTGCAGAATCACCCAATGGGCCTGTTACACAAATAAAATCGCCGGGTCGGGCTCCAGTCCGCTTTACAGGTTTTTCCACTTCACCCCAAACTGTAACGTCAAGAAAAAGTGGGCCTGGCGACCTGGAGGTATCACCACCTACAATCTCCAAGTCATATCGTTCACAACTATCCTGCAGGCCATCATAAAGGGCAATAATAAATTCATCGTCCAGATGAGAAGGAATAGCCAGGCTAACCAGAGCATAAAGAGGGGTGCCACCCATGGCAGCTATATCGCTTACATTTACTGCCAGGGCTTTTCGTCCCAGAAGCCGGGGCCGGTTCAGGAAGAGTTCGAAATGTATCCCTTCTACCAGGAGGTCTACTGTTCCTACCAGTGAATGATCCGGGCTCTTAACAACAGCTGCATCATCATCTATACCAATTCTGACCCTATCACCACCGGTTTTTAGCCTGCCTTGCATTTTTTTTATCAGTTCAAATTCGCCTCTTTTCATTGCTCCCTCCTGTCTTCTTCAATGGCCCGGGTCAAATTTTCTGCAGCTCCCTTAATATCAGGAGCTGAAACTATTGCTGAGACCACTGCTATGCCAGCAACGCCAGTATTCATAACCTGGGGGGCCCTCTCAACATTCAGGCCTCCTATAGCCACCACAGGTAAAGAAGTTGCCTCTACCAGCTCTTTGAGCCCTCCTAAACCAAGAGGTTCTATAGGGTATTCTTTAGTGCTGGTGGCATAAACTGCAGCTGTACCTATATAATCAGCCCCCTCTTTTTCCCCACTTCGAGCCTGTTCTGGGGTTTCTGCTGTAACTCCATATATGAGCTTATTACCCCCCAGTTTTTTCGCCGCAGCCAGGGGCAGATCAGATTGGCCCAGGTGCACGCCATCAGCTTCTACACAAAGGGCAATATCAAGGCGGTCATTAATTATGAACAAAATACCCAGATCACGGGTAATTCTCCTGAGATGTAAACCTATTTCAAACAATTCCCGGGAAGTCATTTCCTTACCCCTAAGCTGCACTGCTGTTATGCCCCCTGCAGCAGCTTTTTTGACCACTTCTTCTTCGGTTCGTCCCCGGGCTAATTCCCGATCTGTAACCAGGTACAACCTGAGCTTTTCTCTAAGTTTTTCTTTCATTTTTACCCCGCAAATCCTCAGTCTCTATCCTTGCCCCTTCTTCTAGATCTTGAGGAGTTATATTGTAGAGGGAGTCCAAAAGCCTTGCGGCAAAAATGCCGGGCCCCTCAGCTCCTTCAGCAGCTTTTTCTGCAGCTAAACCAAAGAAAGCTAGAGCAGAAGCAGCTGCCAGGGGCATATCTTTTTCCATGGCAGCAAAAGCTGCTACTACGCCTGTGGCTGCACATCCAGTCCCGGTCACCTGTGTCAAAAATGGATGACCATTCCCTATCTTGTAAAGCATTTTACCATCACTAATATAGTCTACAGCACCGGTAATACATACAGTGGAATCAATCTTATCTGCCAGCTGTACAGCAATTCTGCCACCATCCACATCTTCTGCAGTAGCATCCACTCCCCTTATTTTAACATCTTCACCAGCAACTATAGCCATTTCTGACATATTCCCACGCAGAATATCCACCTTTACCTCCTGCAAAATTTTCCTGACGCTCTGAGTCCGGAGCTGGCTAGCCCCGACACCAACAGGGTCCAGCACAACTGGAACATCGCTCTCATTGGCCTTTTTCCCTGCCAGGATCATGGCCTCTACCAGGGGTGGTGTGAGAGTACCAATATTTAAGACAACACTTCCAGCAATTGCAGCTATTTCCTCTACTTCTTCACTGGCATGGGCCATTATAGGCGAAGCACCAAGTGCCAGTGTAATATTGGCGGTAAAGTTAGTAACCACCCAGTTGGTTATGTGGTGAACCATTGGAGTTTCTTTTCTAACCTTCTCCAGAATTATTCCTGCTTCTTTCATTTCATTCCCCTCCTATTCGGTAATAAAAGTGATTTGTTGGGCCATATCCGCTGCCCACTTCATGGCTGTTGGCAATTCCCCACTCAATATACTTTTTGGCTTGCTTTATGGCTTCCATGGGAGCAAGCCCCTGGGCCAGCCCAGCTGTAATTGCAGCAGAATAACTGCAGCCTGTCCCGTGGGTATTCTTGGTAACCACCCTTTTCCCCGTGAGTTCAAAAAATTCTTTGCCGTTATAAACCAGATCCAAAGGATCCCCCTTTAGATGCCCCCCTTTTATAACCACCCAGGAAGCTCCCAGCTCATGGAGAGCTCGTGCAGCGTCAGCCATCTCTGCCAGAGTTTTAACCTTGAGACCGGTAAGTTCCTCTGCCTCAAAAATATTAGGTGTAATAATGTGACTCAAAGGAAGCAATTCTTCCTTCAAGGAGTTCCTGGCTTCTTCCTCCAGTAAATACACCCCAGTTTTAGATATCATAACCGGATCAATAACCAGGTTCTTCACCTGGTAATAAGAAATTCTCTCTCTTACAATTTTGACCAGCTGGGAATTTGCCAGCATGCCAGTCTTAACACTATCTGCCCCGATATCTTCCAGACAAGCATCTATCTGGGCCTGTACCATCTCCTTTTCCATAACGTCCACACGCCTGACACCCATGGTATTTTGAGCAGTTAAGGCGGTAATAGCACTCATGCCATAAACACCCATAGAATTAAATACCTTGAGGTCTGCCTGTATCCCGGCACCACCACTGCTATCAGAACCGGCAATGGTCAGAGCCCGGGGGATCATATCCTCTGCCACATCAATACCCCTTTCTCTCAGTTTTTTTGGATTGTTTTAGGTTTAATTGCTGCAAATAAAAAGCTGACCTCAACCTTGCTAAAGGACAGCTCCTGTGAAACCTTACTTTCCTTCGCCGGTATTAACCAGGATCAGGTTCTGGAGTCGATAATCAGCCGATTATCCTCTCAGCTCATGGCTCCCCCAGCAAGGTGTCAAACCAAGTACAGTTATTAATTTTTGCAGGATTATGCATTCTTTTGCAGGGCAATATTTATCTCCATCTCTCCAAACTCTGTAACCAGCGGGATCACCAGGGTGGTTTCCAGGCCCTGCAGAACAACTGGAGCTTCCCCGCTCATTATAAGAAAAGCTGGAGGTGAAATCAAGCAATTATAGCCTGCTTCGGAAAGTAAGGTTGTGGCATTACCAATAATAACATTGGTAAACTCAGAAATAGCGCTCCTCCCCATTTTATCCAGGGCTGGGGTGTCATCCATGTTCAGGAGGGATGCAGTAAGGTTCTGAGCTGTCTTTTCATCCATCCCGGCAAAAACTTTGCCTTCCACATCGCCTCTAACAGTAATAAAAATAATAACCTCGTACTTATGTAGAGGATCGTGGTTAAAAAACGGGTCATTTACCTCAATTTCTGAGTTAACCATCATTTCAATTACCTGAAACGCTGCCTGGACAAAAGAATCTATATAGTTGAACCTGCTATTTTCCTGACCATTAAGCATATCTCAGCACCCTTCTCTTCCCACTAACAGTATATTCGCTAGCAACTTTATTTTTCCCTCTTTTTGGCAAGAGCATCTTTAAAATCAGTTACACCTCGGGCTCCATTGCCAGCATATATTGCTGAACCAGCAATAAGCATATCTGCTCCGGCTTCCACTATTTCATGGGCATTTCCCAAATGAACCCCTCCATCCACTGCCAGCATAATATCCTTCTTTTGCCGCTGCAGAAGTTCTTTTGCTTGTCTTATTTTCTCCAGCATACCCACAATAAACTCCTGCCCACCAAAACCTGGATTAACTGTCATGAGGAGAAGGAAATCGATCTGATCCAGAACAGGTTCGGCTAGAACAAGTGGAGTTCCTGGATTTAATGCTAGGCCTGCTTTAATCCCTGCTCCTTTTATCTCATCTATAACCCGGTTCAAATGAGGGGTGCTCTCAACATGCACTGTGAGAATATCGCTACCTGCTTCAATAAAATTTGACAAAAACTTTTCCGGTTTATAGACCATGAGATGTACTTCCAGAGGCAACTCAGTCCCCCTCTTGCATGCTTTTACAAATCCGGGTCCCATGGAAAGATTGGGAACAAAATGTCCATCCATAATGTCAATGTGCAGCATATCTGCTTCCTTAACTGCATCAAGGCTATCCTTTAAAAATAAGAGGTCAGCTGCCAGAAGTGAAGGGGCAATTTTAACCATTTTCTTTTATCTCCTTTAGTAATCTAATATAGTTATCAAATCTCTGCCGGCATATTTCCCCAGTCTCAACATTCTCTTTTACAACACAGTCAGGCTCCTTATGGTGGAAACAGCCAGAAAAACGACACCCATCAGCAAATTTTGAGAATTCAACAAATGTGTGAGGGAGGATTTTGAGAGGGATAAGGTTCACATTGAGTTGTGAAAAACCAGGTGTGTCGGTTATAAAACCTTTTTCCCAGGGTAGAAGACGTGTATGCTTGGTGGTATGCTTACCCCGACCAAGTTTCTCGCTGATACCCCCCACCGGCAAATCCCAGGACGGATTAAGGCAGTTGAGAATCGTTGATTTACCCACCCCTGAGGGGCCAAGAAGAACAGCAATCTTCCCGGTAACGGTTTCCAGCAAAAGATCAATACCTTCACTTTCTACTGCAGATGTTAAAACAACTTTATACTTCAAGGGCTCATAGATCTGTTTAATAATCTTGCCTGTTTGACCGTCCAGATCAATTTTATTAACACAAATTAATGCGGAAATTTGAAACCATTGGGCTAAAGCCAGCATCTTATCCAGATAGTAAAAATCAGGTGCAGGTTCTTCAACACTTTTTACTATTATCAGTTCATCAACATTAGAAACCTTTGGTTTTTTCAGGAGGTTCTGTCGAGGGAGTATTTCTTCTATTATTGTACTGCCCTTATCATCCCGGTAGATAACTCTATCCCCAGGATATATTCTTTCCCCACCTTTCTTAAGGCGCCCTCTGGCAAAGGCTCTTAAAGTAAGCCCCTGCTCCAGGTCATGAATATAGAAGGTACCTCCTGCTGTTTGTATTACTGTTGCTTCTTTCATCTTACACTTTTTTATCCAATCTTTTCCTCCTTGACCAGATTGCCATCAATATAAATTTTAATAACAGTAGGTCCAACAGTATTGGCCCGGTAAAAAACCCGGTCTCCAGGCTCATGAATTTTATCATAAACAACATGTCGGCCATTCAGATCTTCAATTACAATCCTGATTTCCTGTTCAGGTTTCCCGGGTGGAACAGGAATCCTTATACCAGGTGTATAGACAGGAGCATTGTCCGGGTTCAGTATGCCAGAACTGAAAGTCAGGTGCACCCTGGTACCTTCCCCTACTGGAGTGCCAGGAGGGGGTTCCTGTTGGCTTACCTGACCTTCCAGGAATCGCAATGATTCTTCCTCTTTTGTTTCTCCCAGGTTTAAACCAAGAGCAGAAATTTTCTCCTTAGCTTCTTCTTCTGCAAGCCCCAGGAGGTGAGGAACGTTAACCGAGGTTGTTACACCTCCCCTGCTCACAATAATATTTACCGGCTCTTCAGCTTTGATCTCCTCTCCTCCTTCAGGTTTCTGGGAAATTATAATATTTGTTTCTATATCTTCATCGAATTCATATTCTATTTCTCCAATCTGTAAACCAGCTGCACCCAGTATTACTTCTGCATCTCTCAGGCTCAGCCCTGTGAGCTCAGGGACCTTGGACCATAAGGGCCCCTTACTCAAAACTACGTTAACATCTCGGGTTGCCCTGATCATCTGCCCTGAAGCAGGGAACTGGGAAACAATTTTACCCTCGGGAATTTCCCGATGATGCTGTTCTCCTTCCACTGTTATGGCCAAACCCATATTTCTTAACTGCTCCTCTGCATTATCCACATCAAAACCCTTTAATTCAGGGACCTCAACCAGCGGTACAGACATGTACCATTTATAGGAGGCCCAGGCACCCAGAACTAATACCAGAATAATCAATGGCACCAGGAAATAGAACTTGTAGTTCTGGAAAAATAAGAGAAAAGGTGAGAGGGCATGGTTTATCTTCTTTTTATAGACGGGTAAAACCGCTTTCTCTACTTTCTCCTCCTGCTCCTCCTGATAATCAGCCTTATCCTCATCAAATTCTTTGGATATTTCTTCTATCTCTTCATTTCCTTTAAGCCGGGGTATTTCCTGAGTCGGAGCATCCACATAATGATTGTTTTCCTGCAGTGCCCCAGAAGTTATGAGGTCTAATGCTTCTCGAATATCTTTAAGAATCTCCTCAGCATTCTCATACCTTTCTTCAGGAGTTTTTTCCAGGGCCTGCATGACAATCTGCTCTATGAAAGAAGGCAGTGATGGGTTGAAGCGAGATACGGGTTCAGGGGTTTCCCGTATATGTTTGAGGGCAATAGTTATTGGGCTCTCTCCCTTGAAAGGAGGACAGCCAGCAAAAATCTCATAAGCCACAACTCCCAGGGAATAGATGTCAGAACTGGGAGTTATGTTCTCTCCTTTTGCCTGTTCAGGAGAAATATATGGTGCTGACCCTACAACTGTATCGCTATAGGTCATGGTTCCAGAACTCATTGCCCGGGCTATGCCAAAATCAGTAACCTTTATTATTCCCTCTTCATTCAGGAGTATATTGTGGGGCTTAATATCGCAATGAATAATATCATTGCGGTGGGCAGCTGCCAGTGCCTGGCATATTTGTTCCATGATTGTTAGGGCCTGTTCCAGGGGAAGAGGACCATCCTTGATAATTTTCTCTTTAAGATTAATCCCCTCAATATTCTCCATGACCAGATAATAAACATCACCATCCTGGCCAATATCGTATACATTAACTATATTAGGGTGATTAAGGCTTGCTGCAGACCGGGCTTCTCTCTGAAAGCGCCGGATAAAATCAGCATCGCTTACAAATTGAGGCCTCAGAACTTTAATTGCCACTTTTCTGCCCAGCAGCAAATCCTGCCCTCTGAAAACAAGGGCCATTCCCCCTGAACCAATGCTTTCATCTATTTGATAGCGGTCATTTAAGACCTGCCCCAACATTCAATCACCCCTCGCCAACCCTATAGGAAACAAGCAAGACAGTTGTATTGTCAAAACCTCCCCGGGCATTTGTTTCTTCTATGAATCGTTCTGCTTTTTGCTGCAATTGACCTTCTTCTGCTAAAATATTTGCCAGTTCCTCTTCCCGGATCAAGCCTGTTAATCCATCAGTACATATGAGCAGATTATCACCATCTCTTAAATATATATCATGTATATCTATATCCAGTCTGGGTTCCAGCCCAATAGCCTGCAGCAGAACATGACGTTGCGGATGCTTCATGGCTTCTTGTGGATCCAGCCTTCCCTGCCGAAGCAATTCTCCCACCAGCGTATGATCTTCAGTGAGCTGGCTTAACTTACCTTGCCTGTAGAGATAAGCCCTGCTGTCCCCTACATGGGCAATCACACCATAATCTTTATACAAGGCTACCATGGTCAGTGTTGTCCCCATACCCTGAAGTTGGGGATTGGCAGAAGCAGTTTCCAGCACCTGCTCATTGGCTTTCTCTACAGCATCTTTAATGTTCTCTTTTAACAAACTGGTATTGTATTTAGAAGCCTCTATTACTTTCAGGGTAAGCTGACTGGCCACATCTCCTCCACTATGCCCACCCAGACCATCAGCAACAGCAAAAATTTTAACTGGTTGCTCCTTTTTTACCAGGTAAGCATCTTCATTCCTTTTTCTATATAGCCCCACATGTGTTGCTGCTCCATGCTGGTATAAATCCATAGCTTTACGCCCCTTTTAGCTAGATAGTTGGGTATAGCTGACCGCAGGCAGATTCTATAGAACGCCCTCTGGGCTCACGTAGAGACACGTCCAGGCGTGATTTTTTCAGTTCATCATAAAAGGCCTTAACTCTTTCTCCAGGAGACTCCTTATAGGGGGCTCCTTGCACAGGATTGGCGGGAATAAGGTTTATGTGGGCAGGAAAGCCCTTTAAAAGTTTTTGTAGCTCCTGAGCACATTCTATACTATCATTGACACCATCAAACAGGGCATACTCAAAGGAAATGCGCCTACGATTGGCATCAAAATATGATTTACAGGCTGTCAGTAATTCCTGTAGAGGATATTTTTTGTTTAAAGGCACCAGTTCATCTCTGAGTTCATCGTTAGGTGCATGCAAGGAAACTGCCAGCACTGATTGGATATTCTTTTCCACCAACTCATAGATGGCTGGTACTATACCACAGGTTGATATTACCATTCTCCTGCTGCCAATATTGGTACCCATGGGATGATTAAAGAGCTCTATGGACCTGAGAACATTTTCCAGATTATCAAGTGGCTCCCCCATGCCCATGAAAACAACATTTTTTATGTTCTCCTCGTTTTTATCTCTTCCCAATACATTCTGGGCTTCAATAACCTGGGCAGTAATTTCTCCTGCAGTAAGATCTCTCTTCTTACCCATTTTCCCTGTAGCACATATGGGGCAGTTGAACCTGCATCCAACCTGGGTAGAAGCACACAAAGTGGTTCGCTTTTCATGTTTAATTATAACACTTTCAATATGCAGACCGTCAAAAAGCTCCCAGAGAAATTTTATCACTCCATCATCGCTTCTAACCCGTTCAACCATTTTAAGATTCTGCAGGCGGGTCTCTTCAAGCAAAAATGTACGCAGTTCAGCAGGCAGATCTGTCATCTCCTGGAAATCCCTTGCACCCTTTCCATGGATCCATAGAAAAATCTGCTCCCCTCTATAAGGAGGAAAACCCTGCTCCTGCACCAGGTTCTTCAATTCATCCAGCTGCATACCCCTTAATTCATGTTGACCCTCCATAGGCACCACCTATTATATTAATTATACTATAAATCTTCTCTTCTCCCTTCCTCACTGCATCATACAATAAATCCCTCTCTGCCCACCTTATGGTTACTGTCCTGCTACAATCTGCTCAACTTCAACTGTTCTCAGCTGTGCTGTCCGGACAAAAAACCACATATCATAAGGAATATTGCGGGGAGAGCTTACTTCTATGGACTTTACATAAAGCCCATCCACATTTGTGGAGGTTGTAAGATAACGCTGCATAATAACCCCCAGGGGTGACCCTACAATATTGGCTAAAATCAGAGCAAACAAAAGATATATAAAATTAAAAATACCTGTCATGAATAGAAATACCAGAAACAATATACTGGCAACAAGATTGGCAACCAGTAAAGTCGATCCACACCGTTGATGTATGGCTAGCTTATTTTCCCCTTGCTGCAGACGTCTTAAGCCTTCCCTTGCGGCATCTTCCACTTCCCAGCTGTTAATCCAGCCCTTTATGAAAAAACCATTTTTTTCTGCATAACCTGCCAGGGGCAACCCCCTGCCATAACGTTCTTCCAGAACATTTATAGTAGCATGTTCAAGTGCGTGATTTTTTCTTAAAGCAGGATTGGTGGCAATATGGTAAATCTGCCCAGGTGCCTGCACCAATATTGCCAGGGAATTAAAGGTAAATTTAAAGGGTATATAGATGAGAAATATAACGCTGAGAAATAAAATCAGCGGCATTATCAGAGCAGGGAAAAAGAAAATGAAGAGCAACAAAAAAGCTAGCAAAAATCCCATCTAAATGCCTCCTCGCACTACTATAAAAGAAAGAGTGACTTTTTACTTACTATATCATGGGTTAAAACTCTTATCCTACTGGACAGGCTTTTGATTCTCTGGCAACTGACAGATGGAGTTCACCGCTTCAGTGAATTCTTCCAGCAAAACTTCAGTGTTCAAGCAGGGGCCCTGGGGTCTAATGTTTATTATACCTAAAACTGGCTTGGGGAAAACATCCTGAATGCCACTCATTAGATCTCTCTCACAAGCAATGGCAATAATAGCTTTTGGTTTTTTGTTTTTGACAACCTGCCTGGCCCAGGTCCCTCCGGTTACCACAGCCAGGTCAAAATTGAGTCTCTCCTTAAGCTCTATTAAATCCTGAATCTGGCATTTCCCACATTTTCTACAGTTTTCTATATTATGGGTTACCCGGTTGGGACAGGAAACATCCTG
>PUNT01000246.1 GCA_003551905.1 Halanaerobiales bacterium | reverse complement strand
CTATGCTGGAGATTTTCTCCGGCTCAGGAGTAGAAGAGATGGGTATAAACATGCAGGACCTTTTTGGAGGCATGTTCCCCAAAAAGAAAAAAAAGCGTAGAGTTACCATAAAACAAGCTCGGGAGATCTTAAAACAGCAAGAAGCTCAGAAACTTATTGATATGGATGAAGCAGCAGATGAAGCCAGAAACAGGGTAGAAGAAATGGGAATTATATTCCTGGACGAAATAGATAAGATAACAGGTCAGGAAGGAAGCCATGGACCAGATGTGTCCCGGGAAGGAGTTCAAAGGGATATATTACCGGTTGTAGAAGGATCCACTGTAATGACAAAGTACGGTCCAGTCAAAACAGATCACATCCTCTTCGTAGCTGCCGGAGCCTTTCATGTAGCAAAACCATCTGATCTCATCCCAGAATTACAGGGACGTTTTCCTATTAGAGTAAACCTGACCAGTTTATCTGAAGAACACTTCCGGCAGATTCTTACAGAACCACAAAACGCTTTAACCAAACAATACGCTGACCTCCTGGAAACAGAAGGCATGGAACTTGAATTCACCTCATCCGGTATTGAAGAGATAGCCAAAATTGCACGATTGGCAAATGAACAGATGGAAAACATAGGCGCTCGCAGACTGCACACAGTTTTAGAAAAATTGCTAGAGAATGTTTCTTTTAAAGGGCCTGAACTTTCTGGAAAAACTATTCCTATCGATGCAAAATTTGTAAAAGATGAACTGGAAGGTATAGTAAAAGACAAAGATCTGAGCCGTTATATCTTATAATAAAGGAGGATACGCTATGCAAGACCTACTGCAAAAAACAAGGCAATTAAACAATCTAATTCTAGGTGGAGCAGGTAAACCAGTTAATTTTTCTGAAGTGGCAATGGTGTTAAGTAGTTCTCTCGATGCCAATGTTTATGTTGTCAGTAAAAAAGGGAAATTATTAGGTTATAGCCTTCTTGACCAGTTTGAATGCGAAGTGATGATCGAAAAGGTGCTGGACCAAAGACGCTTTCCCGATGATTACAATCAAAGAATCATAAATACACAGGAAACCCGGGCAAATATAAAGCAAAAAAATAAAGAATGTGTTTTTGCAACAAGAGAAGACTGCCTTTTTTCTTCCAAGTTGACCACAATTGTGCCTGTTAAAGGCGGAGGAGAACGTTTAGGCACACTCATACTGGCAAGATTCAAGAGTCAATTTTCTCCTTCTGATTTAATCCTTGCAGAATATGCTGCTGCTGTTGTGGGCATGGAGATCCTCCGTTCCCGCAATGAAAAAATGGAAGAAAAAGCCCGGAAAAGAGCAGCTGTGCACATGGCGCTAGGAAGTCTTTCTTTCTCAGAACAAGAAGCAGTGGAACACATTTTTGCTGAGCTCAGCGGTAATGAAGGGTTAATCATTGCTTCCAAAATAGCTGATAGAGCAGGAATCACTCGCTCTGTTATTGTGAATGCTCTGAGAAAGTTTGAAAGCGCAGGTGTTATTGAATCTCGCTCACTGGGCATGAAAGGCACACACATTAAGGTGTTAAATGAATTCTTGCTTGAAGAAATTGAAAAACTAGATATCTAAACTCATGGGACTTCCCATGAGTTTTTAAATTTTGCAGGGAAATTTAACTAAAATGTAGAAAAGGATAATCATGGTTCTGAAAATACAGGAAGGAGTGTTTTCCTTGAGTAAACGTGTCCTCATCGTCGATGATGCTGCCTTCATGCGTATGATGATAAAAAATATTCTCCTCGATGGGGGCTACGAAGTCGTTGGAGATGCCGAGAATGGTATACAGGCTGTAGAAATGTATAATGAATTGAAACCCGATCTGGTAACCATGGATATAACCATGCCAGAAAAAGACGGAATTACAGCGTTAAAAGAAATTTTTGATCATGATCCTGATGCTAATGTAATTATGTGTAGTGCAATGGGGCAACAGGCCCTGGTCATAGAGGCAATTCAGTCTGGTGCCAAAGACTTTATAGTAAAACCCTTCCGGCCTGAAAGGGTGTTAGAGGCCATTAATAAAGTGATGGAAACCAATAATCAGGGAGAGTATTAATATGGATATCTCTCAATATGTAAAGATGTTTACAGAAGAAGCCAATGAGCATCTGCAGACTCTAAATACTGATCTCATAAAGCTGGAAAAAGAACCAGACAATAAAGAGGTGTTAAATAAAATATTTCGCACTGTTCATTCTCTTAAAGGCATGTCTTCTACCATGGGGTTTAGCTCATTTTCCAACATAAATCAGGAGATGGAAAATGTGCTTGCCCGCTCCCGTGAAGGGCAGCTAAGACTGGATGCAAATACTATAGATGTCCTTTTTGAATCTCACGATTCTCTTTTGAGATTGTTAAGGGAGATAAAAGATCAGGGCGAAGAAAGAATGGATATTGATAACCTGATAAATAGACTGCAAAATCTCTATAGCAAGCCTGGAGAAGAAAAAGATGCTCTAGAGGGAACAGGAAAATTAATGTTAAACAGTCTGGAAAAAAGTTTTATCCATGATGAAATAGATGCAGGGAAAAATTGCTTGATTATTAATATTAAACTGCGGCCAGACTGTATGCTTAAATCAGTCAGGGGTTTTATGGTTTTAAAAGCTCTAAAAGAGAAAGGCAATTTGATTAAAACCATACCTCCACTAGCAGACATAGAAGATGAAAAATTTGCTGATGAGTTTAAACTACTATTTCTAACAGAAGTCTCTGAGAAAAAAATTAAACAGGAAATTGAAGACATAATAGACATTGAATCTGCCACAATAGAATATCTGCAGACCGAAGACCTTGCAGAAGTTGCAACTGAAAAAGAACACGATACTGTTTCTACTTTTCAGCCCACACCTACGGTAAGAATAAACATTGAACGTCTGGATAAGCTCATGAACATGGTTGGCGAGCTTCTAATTGTTAAATCACGATTGGATGAGGTTGTGCAAAAAAATGTTGAAAACACCGAGTTAAAAGATATTGTAAATCAGGTTCATCAATTAACAGATAACCTTCATCATACTGTTATGCAGGTTAGGATGGTACCTATTTATCGCATTTTCAGCGCTTTCCCCAGAATGGTGAGGGAAATCTCCAGAGAAATCGGAAAAAAAATAGATTTTAGAGTTCAGGGAGCTGACACTGAATTGGATCGGGCAATAATAGATGCAGTTGGCGATCCCCTGCTTCATGCCATCAGAAATGCCATAGATCACGGTATAGAAGATGAGGAGACAAGAATAAATAAAGGGAAAAATCCTACCGGTGAAATAACTCTATCAGCATCACAAAGAGGTAATGATATAGCTATTGAAATTCAGGATGATGGTCAGGGAATCGACCTGGAGAAAGTAGGAGAAGAGGCTGTTAAGAAAGGATACATAACAGAAGAAGAGAAAGAAGAAATGGATAAAGATGAACTTCTATCCTTTCTCTTTCATCCAGGCTTTAGTACAAAAACAGAAACCACAGCTCTTTCAGGGATGGGTGTGGGGTTGGATGTTGTTCAGGAAAGCATTAACACCCTGGAAGGCAATATAGAGATAGAAACAGCTAAAGATGAAGGAACCCTGGTGAGAATAATTCTGCCACTGACTCTGTCCATTACTCAAGCCCTGCTAGTAAATATGGGAGATGAAACTTACGCTATACCTTTGAGCATGATCGATGAGATAGAAACCAGCAAGATAAAAGACTTAAAAAAGATACACGGGCATGATGTTCTCATGATGGGTGATAGAATAATTCACCTTAACTGGGGAGCAGACGTTCTCAACGTTTCCAGGAAAAAGTATGCTAAAGAAGATGAAGTAACAATACTCATTGTTAAGCAACCAGGAAAAGTTTATGGCTTTGTAGTGGATGAAGTAATAGTGGAAACTGACATTGTAATTAAGCCTTTAGGTGGTGTTCTTAGTAAGATAAAAGAAATAAATGGGGCTACGATCCTTGGGGATGGGACTGTAGCACTAATCCTTGATATGAAAAATTTAGCTTAAAGCATGTCGAGGGGGATATTCATGGAGAAGAAAAAACAAAGAGGATACCGAGAGGGAGAAAAACAGTTTGTCATCTTTAAAATAGGTGACGAAGAATATGGTGTGGAAATCTTGCAGGCCCGAGAAATTGTCCGCTATCAAAAACTAACCCGTGTGCCCAATTCTCCCGATTTTGTTCTGGGAGTGTGCAATGTCCGTGGCCAGATTATTCCTATTGTAGACCTGCGGGAACGTTTTGGACTGGCAGGAAAACCTAAAGAGCAAGAGAGACGGATAATAACGGTACAGGTTGAAGAGGAAATTATTGGCCTTCTGGTGGACGAAGTTGTTGAGGTAGTCTGGCTGCCAGTGGATAATATTGAAGCACCACCCCCTATAGCCGGAGGAATCGAGCGCGAATACTTAAAAGGTGTTGGCAAGCTGGACGAACAGCTGATAATTATCCTCGACCTGGAAAAAATCCTTACCACTAATGAAGTTGAGGAAATTAAGAAGATGGATTCAGAGGAGGAAGGATTTTGATAAAAAACCTGACACCTCTACAGGTTGATGCCCTGAGGGAAGTAGGAAATATTGGCTCAGGTAATGCTGCAACTGCACTAGCTCAATTCCTTGATCGTAAAATAGACATGAAGGTTCCAGACATAAAGGTTCTCCCTTTGGAAGAATTACCAGTAATGCTGGGGGGAGAAGAAAAAGTAATCGCATGCATATTGCTGAGAGTCCTGGGCGAAGCCTCCGGGAATATTCTTTTTTTGATGGAAGAACATTGTATGTATAATTTTTTATCCATGGTGTTCCCCCAGAGAAAAATTTATGAAATAGGGGAACTGGAAAAATCTGCAATGAAAGAAGTTGGCAATATTCTGGCCGGTTCTTTCCTCAATGCAATCAACAGGATAACCAACTTCAATTGCATTCAATCCTTACCAAGTTTTGCAATGGATATGGCCGGGGCAGTTCTGACTACAGCGCTTCTACAATCCGGTGTCACCGGTTCAGATGTTCTTTTTATTGAAACTAAGTTCTCAGAAGGAGATAGGGATTTCCTAACCAATTTTTTCCTGGTACCAGATCCGGGAAGCCTGGAAAAAATACTAGAATCTATTGGAGTTGACTCCCATGAAGAAGATAATCCAGGTAAAGATGGGTGAAATCAAGATTTCTTCAGCACCGGATATTTTGGTAAGCAATGGAATGGGTTCTTGTGTTGGGTTAGTCCTTTATGACAACAAACAAAAAATAGGAGGTCTGGCCCATATAATGCTGCCTTATTGCGAGAGCAGCAAAAATAACGAAATACAGAAAGGGAAATATGCTGATCATGCTATTCCTTTTTTGTTTAACCAACTATTAAAAAAGGGTGCCAATAGAAAAAACATGTGGGCTAAGATGGCCGGTGGTTCACAGATGTTTGCTTTTGACTCAGAAAATGAAATGGTGAGAATAGGCAGTAGAAATAGTGAAAAATCAAAAGAATTGCTGGAACAATTGTCAATTCCCCTTATAGCAGCAGATGTAGGAGGTAATAGGGGGAGGACAATACAATTTGCCCTGGAAACAGGGGAATTTATTATAAAAACCGTACAATCTGGTGTAAATATAATCTGATTTTTTGGGCTAGATGGATTGAAAAAATGTTGCCCCAATTGTTTTTTCCTATTGATAAAAATATTGCCCTGTGGTATACTACCAAAGGATAAACAACACATGATCAGTGACTTCAAAAACGGTGCCCTGGAGGTTTTTTTGAAGGTAGATCTGGTCAGAGGAATAACCATAAGGAGGTTAAATTATTAGATGTCAATTGTAACCATGAAACAGCTTTTAGAATCAGGAGTTCATTTTGGCCATCAGACCCGTCGCTGGAACCCCAAAATGAAGCAGTACATCTTTACAGAAAGAAATGGTATCTACATTATCGACTTGCAACAGACTGTAAAACTGGTTGAGGACGCATATGAATTTACCAAAAACCTGGCCATGGAAGGTAAGGTTATTCTTTTTGTTGGCACCAAAAAACAGGCCCAGGAAACTATCAAAAAAGAAGCTGAAAGATGTGGTATGCCTCATGTGAATCAGCGCTGGCTGGGAGGAATGCTTACCAACTTTGCTACCATCAACAAGCGAGTAAAAAGACTTGAAGAACTGGAAAAGATGGAGGAAGAAGGGACTTTTGAACTTCTTCCCAAAAAAGAAGTGATCGCACTGCAGAAAGAAAAGGATCGCCTTTATCGATTCCTGGGTGGCATCAGACACATGAAGAAACTGCCCGATGCCATATATGTGGTGGACCCCAGAAAAGAAGCCATTGCAGTAGCTGAAGCTAACAAGTTGAACGTACCTGTTATTGCTATTGTTGATACCAATTGCGATCCAGATGTGGTGGATTATATTATACCTGGTAATGATGATGCCATCAGAGCTGTCAAGCTGATTACAGGCGTAATTGCCAATGCAGTGCTGGAAGGGAAACAAGGAGAACAACAGGATTTGGAAGATCAAGAGGAAGTATTAGAGGAAGAAGAGCAACCAACCGAAGAACAAACAGAAGACCTTTCAGAACCGGATATTGAAGAACTTGAGGTCGACGAAAAAGAATAGGAGGGGGGACATACACTTGACTATAGATCGCAGTCAGGTTAAAGAATTGAGAGACAAAACCGGTGCAGGTGTAATGGATTGTAAAAAAGCCCTGGAAAAAACTAGCGGTAATGTTGAAAAAGCAGTAGAATATCTCCGGGAAAAGGGCATTGCTGCTGCCCAGAAAAAAACAAGTAGAGCTGCTGTTGAAGGCATTGTAGATTCCTATATTCACTTAGGTGGCAAAATCGGAGTTCTGGTAGAAGTTAACTGTGAAACGGATTTTGTAGCTAGAAATGAAACATTCCAAGAACTGGTCCATGATATAGCAATGCAAATTGCTGCTAGCAACCCTGAATACATCTCTCGTGAAGATGTCCCATCTCAAAAAGTTGAATCAGAAAAGAAAATATTGCGAGAACAAGCAAAACATGAGAATAAACCAGAACACGTAATAGATAAGATTGTTGAGGGCAGAATGGAAAAATATTTTTCTGAAACCTGCCTTTTAGAACAACCATTTATCAAGGACACTGATAAAACAGTTAACGAAGTTATACTTGAATATGTTGCCCAGCTTGGAGAGAATATAATAATAAGACGTTTTTCCCGCTTCCAGACTGGCGAAACTTTACAGGAGGAAGCTTGATAGAATTTTTTATGAGAGCACCTATTGGTGTTCTCTTTTTTGTGCAGGAATCTAGTTAAAAAAGGAGAAAATCCTGTAATTGGGGGTACTTTTATGAAGAAGCCGGCATTCTCTCGAATAATACTTAAAATCAGTGGTGAAGCACTGGCAGGGAAAAAGGAATACGGAATAGATGCAGAGTTTATTAGCTTGATAGCCAAAGAACTTCAAAAGGTAATAACTGAGACAGGGATACAGGTTGCCATAGTTGTTGGTGGGGGGAATATTTTTCGAGGTCTTTCCGGTAGCGCCAAAGGTATGGATAGAAGCACAGCAGACTATATGGGTATGCTTGCAACAGTAATGAATGCCTTAGCCCTTCAAGATGCCCTGGAAAAAGAGAACCTTCAAACAAGGGTGCAAACTGCTATTGAGATGATGCAGGTAGCTGAACCATATATTCGAAGAAGAGCAATAAGGCACCTGGAAAAGGGAAGGGTTGTGATTTTTGCTGGAGGAACTGGCAATCCATTTTTTTCTACAGATACAACAGCAGCCTTACGAGCAGCAGAAATTGGTGCAGACGCCATACTGATGGCCAAAAAGGTAGATGGTGTTTATGATGCAGACCCCATAGAAAACCCAGATGCTCAGAAGTTCAAAGAACTCTCATATATTGATGTTCTGCAGCGTTCACTGGGAGTAATGGACTCAACAGCAATTTCTCTGTGCATGGATAATAATATCCCCATTGTAGTTTTTGGACTGGATGATTTGGGAAATATAAAAAAAGCCATTATGGGTGAAAAAATTGGGACTTCGGTTGGCTAAAGGAGGTCTTTAGATGTTTGAAGATGTTTTGAAAAAAGCCGAGGAAAAGATGAAAGCCGTTATTGAAAATACCCAACGGGAATTTTCTACAATCCGGACCGGGCGTGCTTCTCCCTCTCTACTGGAAAATATTAAAGCTGATTATTACGGTACCCCCACGCCAATAAATCAGATGTCCAAGGTATCCAATCCGGAACCGAGAATGCTCTTAATTCAACCCTGGGATAAAACAGCAGTAAAAGAAATTGAAAAGGCCATCCTCAAATCAGATCTGGGTTTGAATCCCAATGTAGATGGTGAAATAATTCGCCTGGTTATCCCTCAGCTCACGGAAGAGCGAAGAAAAGAACTGGTCAAAATCGTAAAAAATAAAGCAGAAGAACAGAGAGTTAGTATCCGGTCAATACGCAGGGAAGCAAATGAAGAGTTAAAGAAAATGCAGGGAGAAGGGGATATATCTGAAGATAATTACCATAGAGCCCTGGAAAACACTCAGGAATTGACAAATGATTATATAGAAAAAATTGATAAATTGCTAGAAGAAAAAGAGAAAGAAATAATGGAGGTCTAGATGGATATTTTTCTAGGCCTGACAGAAGAAGAAGCCAGGAATTTGTTAAAAGAAAAAGGGCTGAAGGCTGAGTTTTTCTGCTGTGAACCTCATAGGCTTTCCAACACTGATGCAGAACCTCGAATTATCCGGGTAAAACAAGCAGAAGATGGTCTGGAGTTAACTCTCGCTTTTCCCTCCAGCAAATCAAGTGATTAATCCCCCCTCAGTTTGAGGGGGTTCCCCTTATAAAGGCAGGTGAAAATTGTACACTATGGATTGGAAAAAAAAGATTGAAGAACTGAAGAAAGGAACAATTCCTGAACATCTGGCAATAATCATGGATGGAAATGGCAGGTGGGCAAAAAGGAAAAGGATGCCCCGGAAAGCAGGGCATAAAGCAGGTGTTGAGAAATTGAAAGATGTCTCACGCTGGTGTGGAGAACTGGGCATTTCAGTTTTGACCGTTTATGCATTTTCCACTGAAAACTGGGGAAGACCTACAGATGAGGTTAGTTTTCTCATGAAACTGTTTGAAACTACTTTAAGAAAAGAAAAAAAAGAACTCCTTAAAAACAAAACCAGGGTATGTGTTATTGGGGATAGAACACAACTTCCTGCTAAATTACAGGAACTTATTCAAGATATAGAAGAGAGCTCAAAGCATTGCGATGTACTCAGGCTCAATATCGCTTTGAATTATGGGGGAAGAAGGGAAATCTTAGATGCTGTAGAAAATCTATACCATGCTGTGAAAGACTTGCCTGCAGAAGGTATTACTCAGGACTACTTTTCTCGTTTTTTATATACCTACGATGTTCCTGATGTTGACTTTTTAATCAGAACTGGCGGTGACATGCGGTTGAGCAATTTCTTGCTCTGGCAAACAGCTTATGCCGAACTCTATTTTACCAGCACTTACTGGCCTGATTTTAATCAGGATGAACTGGCCAAGGCATTAAGCGAATTTAGCAGGAGGCAACGTCGATTTGGAAAAATCAGAGAAGTTTGAAAAACTGAGGAAGAGAATAGTAACAGCAATACTCTGTATAATTGTTGTATTTTTTGTTATAATTGAAGGTAGGTTCATCTATACAGCAGCTGTTTTTCTTTTCGCCATGATTGCTCTCGGGGAATTTTCTTCAATAGGCAAGAAAATCCATGGCAATTTTCCCAGCGCTAATCTGTATGCAGCCGGCATATTATTGATACCCGGCACATATTTAGGTATTGAACTCCTGGGAGAAAACTATATTTATGCCCTGCTTTTTTTGTCCTTTCTCATAACAGCAATAGATTCTTTTGTCAAAGGTTCAGATAATTTTTGCAGTTACTTTCCCATGTCCTGGTTAGGTGTAGTATATATACCTTTCTTTTTAGCCCATCTTATTTTGATTCGTATGACCATGGAAAATGCAATTATTATTATCTGGTTTGTTTTTATAGTTACCTGGATTACAGATATAGGTGCATATTTTATAGGTAGTTCTCTGGGAAAAAACAAACTTTCCCCTAAAGTCAGCCCCAACAAGACCTGGGAAGGAGCCATAGGGGGAGGTATTCTGGGATTTGCCTCTGCTGTTATCATGTCTTTTTTCAGCCCTCTGAACCTGTTTGCTTTTATTTTTCTTGGATTTCTAATGTCTATTGCAGGTCAGTTTGGTGATCTGGTAGAATCCTGTCTGAAAAGAAAAGCCAATATCAGCGATACAGGAACCATTTTCCCCGGGCACGGAGGAGCTCTGGATCGCTGTGACAGTCTTCTTTTCAATATTCCCTTAGCTTATTATTTTTTATCAATCTTTCTCTAACTGGAGGTAAGACCAATGGAAGTTAACAACAATCTACGAATATTTTTATATATTTTTTTAGCAATCATAATCCTGGTCTTACTGTACTTTTTTATCACCAATATACTTCCTTACTTTGTACCATTCATTATAGCCCTGGTTCTGGCCAGTCTTATTGAACCAGCTGTGGTTTTCCTGCAAAAAAGCGCCCGGTTAACCCGAACAATATCAGTTGTAATTTGTTTGGGAATACTCATAGCATTTCTTATTATTGTCATCATAACTGGTACTTCCAGACTGTTTTTTGAGATGGATCGGCTAATCAGGTCTTTGCCTGACTATCAAGAAGCACTGGCTTTGCTAGAAGTTTTATGGGACCATGAAAGACTGCAGGAAGTCATGGAATCATGGGAAATTTCTCCTCAGTTACAAAAAGCGGTAGAAGATGGACTTGAAGATCTCCTGGAGGGAGTAAGGGATGGTATTGGGGCCATTTTCCGCACCCTTCAAGACAGTGCTCAGAGAGCGGTTAATTTCTTCATTATCCTCCTGATAAGTTTTATAGCCACATTTTTCATCAGCAAGGACAAGGAAATCCTGGGCAAGAGCATTCTCAGCTTAATTCCTGAAGAATGGCAGGAAAAAGCTCAACACTTTAGAGCAGAACTGGCATCCAGCGCTATTGGTTTCATCAGAGCTCAATTAGTTTTAATTACTGTAACCACAATTATAACAATAATTGGCCTGGAAATATTTCAGAGTGATTACTCATTGATCCTGGGGTTAATTTCTGGTATCCTTGATCTTATCCCTATAGTTGGTCCCGGCTTGATATTTGTCCCCTGGATATTCTACTCCTTCATGGCAGGTAATGTTAGTTTCGCATTCATGCTTTTAGCTCTCTATGGAACAATGGTAGTAGTGAGATCTATGCTTGAGCCCAAAATTATCGGTCAAAATATTGGTGTGCATCCAGTAGCAACTTTAATCTCCATCTATTTAGGTTTACGTATCTTTGGTGTTAGTGGTGTAATTATCGGGCCAGCAATAGTGATAGTAGGAAAAGCCTTTATTAGGGCAGGGCTTCTTGCTGATTGGAAATTATTATTCAAGTAAAGGTGGGTTTTATGGGAATTGTAGTATTGGGGGCAACAGGTTCAATTGGAGTTCAGACCCTGGAAACAATTGAATTTCTCAAAGAAAAAAAAGAATTTGAACATGAGCTTTGGGGAATAAGCTGTCATAAAAATATTGCTCTCTTCATAGAGCAGATAAAGCGCTATCAACCCAAATTTGCTGTAATAACAGAAGAAAAAAATGCGGATATTCTCAAGAAACAGCTCAAAAATTATCCAACAATAGTTCTTTCCGGCAAGGAAGGCATTGAGGAACTGCTTGCCAAAACAGAAGTAACCACCGTAGTCAATGGCATTACAGGTATTGCTGGCCTGCAACCCAGCCTCCTGGCCCTGGAAAACAATAAAATTCTGGCTCTGGCCAACAAAGAAAGTCTGGTTACCGGCGGTCCATTAATTAAGAGCCTCCTGGAAGAAAAAGCAAACCAAATCATACCAGTTGACAGTGAACACAGTGCTATTTTCCAGCTCTTGCAGAATGAGGACAGAAACCATCTGGACCGGATAATCTTAACTGCATCCGGTGGACCGTTCCACAAGACATGTAAAGAAGAATTTAAAAAGATAACTCCTGATATGGCCCTCAAACATCCCAACTGGTCCATGGGTAAAAAAATTTCTATAGATTCTGCAACACTTATGAACAAAGCTCTGGAGGTCATTGAAGCTCACTGGTTATTCGATCTAGATTATGATAGAATTGAGGTACTAATTCACCCGGAAAGCATTATTCACTCCATGATTCAACTAAAAGATAGGTCAATCCTAGCTCACATGGGTGTGCCAGACATGCGAGGACCAATTCAATATGCCTTGACCTATCCCCGGAGAAAACATTGTAAAATAGCAGAATTGGACCTGACATCTCAGGGGCAGCTTACATTTGCTAAACCTCGATTTGAGGACTTCCCTGCCCTGCGAATTGGATATGAAGCAGGTAAAGCTGGAGGGACCATGCCGGTAGTATTGAATGGGGCCAATGAAGTCCTGGTAAGTTTGTTTTTGGAAGGTAAAATATCATTTACTGATATTGCTGTGATTTTGGAAAGAATATTAAAAAGACATAAGAAAAAGATTATTAAAACCCTGGATGATGTTCTATATGCAGATTCCTGGGCTAGAGACCAAATTCAAATGGAGGTGGAGTAATGGCTCACTTCCTTTTCTTAGAAAATGTCATATCAATCTCTCAAACGATCTTCACTTTCATTATAGTTCTGGGGGTTTTGATATTTTTCCATGAAATGGGCCATTTCCTGGCAGCAAAGAGATTTGGCGTTTATGTGGAAGAATTTGCCCTGGGTTTTGGACCCAAGATATTTTCCCGGAAGAGAGGAGAAACAGTTTACTCAGTAAGAGCTTTTCCACTGGGAGGGTTCTGCAAACTTTTGGGCGAGATGCCCGAAGATGAGGAAATTGATCAAGAAAGACAAAAAGTCATAAAAAAAGCTACTGAAGATGAGCGCTGCTTTTTCCAAAAACCTGCTTATAAGCGATTAATCATAATCGCCATGGGGCCTCTAATGAATGTTTTTTTAGCAATTCTGGTGTTTTTCCTGGCATTCGCTTTTTTTGGAATTCCTGTTGATGCTCTGGACAGCACTGTCCTTGGCGATGTAATACCAACCATGCCTGCCCATGAAGCAGGTATTCGTGCTGGTGATAAGATAGTAGCAATTGAGGGTCAGGTTGTTGACAGCTGGGATAATATGGCTGGCAAAATCAACAAATCTCCTGGCCAGGAACTCACCATCCAGGTAAACCGCAGGGGCGAACTATTAACCTTCCAGTTGACACCAGAAACTAATGAACAGGGTGCTGGAGTTATAGGCATCTATCCACAATGGATCAGGGAAAAAGTCCCTATCTGGGAGTCCTTGAAACTTGGTGTACAAAACACCTGGTTTGTTACCGAAGCAATCTTTATTGGCATATCGGAGATGATTACCGGCCGAGCTCCTGCCGATATTGGTGGGCCAGTCAGGATAGCTCAGATGGTTGGCGAAGCTGCCCGGGTAGGCATATTGAATGTTATGAACCTCACAGCAATTATCAGCATCAACCTGGCCATTATTAATCTCCTACCCATACCAGCCTTGGATGGAGGACGCCTAATCTTCATCCTTTTGGAAATGGTTAGGGGGAAAGCTGTTGACCCACAAAAGGAGGGTTATGCCCATTTCATTGGTTTTGTTTTTCTCATCATATTGATAGTCATTATCATCATCCGAGATATAACCCAAATCTTCTGAGGTGAATATTTTGCGCAGGAAAACCCAAAAAGTATTTTATGGTAATGTACCTGTTGGTGGAGATGCCCCTATTATGGTTCAGTCTATGACCGATACAGATACAAAAGATGTTGAAGCAACTCTTAAGCAAATCAGGGAACTAAGTCAGGTTGGTTGCGAGGTAGTTCGCATCGCAGTCCCCAACAATGGTGCTGTAAGTGCATTACCTGCTATAATTAAAAATTCCCCCATGCCGGTTGTTGCTGATATTCATTTTGATTATCGATTGGCTTTGGGTGCCCTGGATTCAGGTGTAGCCGGCTTGCGCATAAACCCTGGCAATATTGGCAAACGTGAACACGTTCAAGCTATAATTGAACGGGCGAAAGAAAACAAAGTTCCCATAAGAATTGGCATCAACAGCGGTTCCCTGCCAGAAGATAAAATAAAAAAAGCTGGAGGACCAAATTCTCAGGCCCTGGTAGAAACTGCCCGGGAGTACATTGAAATATTTCAGACCCATGGGTTTACTGATCTAGTTTTATCTTTAAAATCAACAAATATTCTGGAGACCATTGAGGCCAACCGAATAATTGCCAGGGAAAACTCTTACCCACTGCATCTGGGAATAACTGAAGCTGGTACTTTTCGCCGGGGCATAGTTCGTTCAATATCAGGTCTGTCACCACTTTTGCTGGAAGGATTGGGTGATACTATCCGGATTTCTCTTACAGAAAACCCTGTGGAGGAGGTCCGGGTGGCCTGGGACCTTTTAAATGCCCTGGAGATAAGAACTAGAGGAGTCAATATCTTTTCCTGTCCTACCTGCGGAAGATGTGAGATTGATGTAAAAGAAATTGTAGAAGAACTTGATAGAAAAACCTGCCATATAGAAGAACCAGTTAATATTGCAGTAATGGGATGTGTTGTTAACGGACCTGGTGAAGCCAGGGAAGCACACTTAGGTATTGCTGGCGGCAAAAATAAGGGTGCCCTCTTTAAAAAAGGTGAAATCATTGGAACCTATTCCTCTAAAGAACTGCCCCAAGCGCTCCTTAAGGCACTCCAGGAATATATCCTTGACAGGAAGTAAATAAATTGGTAAAATTACAAAAAATGAATGATGCTTTCTCGGAATATTAAGAAGTCCTGCAGAAACTCAGAGAGCGGATTCCAGGCTGGAAGATCTGCATCTGCACCTTCTGAACCCGCCGGAATTTTTAGCATCAGGCTAGCCCCCTTAGAGGCTCGAGTGTCCTTCGGGAAATTAGGGTGGTACCGCGGGTTGTAATGAACTTCTCGTCCCTTGTGGATGAGAAGTTTTTTATTATCAATGAGGAGTGATAAAAATGCTTATGAAAGAATTTTTCTGCCCCACACTGAGAGAATTACCAGCTGAGGCAGAAGTAATAAGCCAGCAATTGATGCTGAGAGCAGGCATGATTCGCAAGGTTGCGGCAGGAATCTATTCATACCTACCTCTCGGCTACCGGGTAATGAAAAAACTTGAAACAATAATTCGGGAAGAGCTTGATAAAGCCGGGGCTCAAGAGCTCCTCATGCCAGTACTGCATCCTGCAGAACTCTGGAAAGAATCCGGACGCTGGGCTGAATATGGACCAGAACTGGTAAGATTGAAGGACCGGAAGGAAAGAGAATTCTGCCTTGGTCCAACTCATGAAGAAATTATAACCTTTTTAGTCAGACACGAACTAAAATCCTATAAGGATCTGCCCTTGAACTTTTACCAAATTCAAACCAAGATGAGAGATGAAATCAGGCCAAGATTTGGTGTGATGCGGGCTCGGGAATTTACCATGAAGGATGCATATAGTTTTCATGCCAGCAGAGAATCACTGGATGAATGTTATGAAAAAATGTACCATGCTTATTGCAATATCTTTAACCGCTGTGATCTGGATTACCGGGTAGTGGAAGCAGATACCGGACCTATAGGTGGTAGTGATTCCCATGAATTCATGGTGACAGCGGATACTGGTGAAGATCAGGTGCTATACTGCGGTGATTGTGAATATGCTGCAAATATAGAAAAAGCTTCGGCCAGGGTAAAGGTAAAAGAGATGCCGGTAAAACCCAAAAAAGAAATGTTATACACGCCTGACATTAAAACTATAGCTCAACTAGCAGAATATCTATCTGTACCGGAAGAACATACAATAAAAACACTCATCTACCGGGGAGAAAAAGGGGAATATATGGCTCTGCTCCGGGGTAATGATCAAATAAATGAAGTGAAGCTGAAAAATGCATTGCAAGAAAATGAAATAGAAATGGTAGTGGATGATTCCCTGGAAAGGCCCATGGGTTTTGTAGGACCAGTAGATCAAAAAGGATTCAAAATTATTTCGGATAACCTGGTTATGAAGATGGACTGGGGAATCACCGGAGCTAATGAAAAGGATTACCATCTTACTGGTGTAATACCTGGCCAGGATTTCAAGCCTCAGATAATTGCAGATATCCGACTGACCCAATCTGGAGATGGCTGCCCTCACTGTTCAAATCCTTTAAGAACTGCCCGGGGAATCGAAGTGGGGCATATATTTAAACTGGGCACTAAATACAGTCAGGCCATGAAAGCATTTTTTATTGACGCTGATGGCAAGGAAAGACCTTTTATAATGGGCTGTTATGGTATTGGGGTAGGTAGAACTGTTGCAGCAGCTATAGAACAAAACCATGATGATATGGGAATAGTTTGGCCCTGGCCTCTTGCTCCTTTTCAAGTCATCGTTTTGAGCCTGGGTGCTTCAGATGAAATAAATAATGTTGCAGAGAATATATACAAAGAATTATGGAATATTGACGTAGAGACTCTTTGGGACAACAGGAAGGAAAGGCCAGGAGTTAAATTTAATGATGCTGACCTTTTAGGTATTCCTCTACGTATTACAGTAGGGAAATTTGCCAAAGAGGGGAAAATAGAGATTAAGGAGAGGGCTTCAGGAAAAACTGAAATTGTCAACATCCATCAGGTTGTGCAATGGGTTAACCAATTCAGGAAGAGAAAGGGGGAATAGAGTGATCCCCGAATTGAATATTTTATTAAAGCTTGTCCTGGCAGTGATTTTCGGTGGCTTGATTGGCTGGGAAAGAGAAATCCACGAGCGACCAGCAGGATTCCGAACCCACATACTGGTATGCATGGGAGCAACCCTGATTATGATAATCTCACAGAACATCCATGATTACTACGGTGTTGCTGCTGATCCTGGCCGTATTGCTGCCCAGGTAGTAAGCGGAATTGGTTTTTTAGGAGCAGGAACCATTATCAGGGAAGGAGCCACTGTTAAAGGCCTAACAACTGCAGCCAGTCTCTGGGCAGTGGCCGGAGTGGGGCTGGCTGTTGGTGCTGGGCTGTATTTTGGTGCTTTCTTTGCTTCTATTATCATATTTGCCAGCCTATGGTTATTGTCTCAAATAGAATTTATGGCAACAGCAAAAGGAAAATATAAAGAAATTCGCATTCGAGCTATAGATCAACCTGGTATTATGGGACAGATAGGCTCCATTCTAGGTGAGGCTGGGCTAAATATCGAAAGAATCAATCTTGAACCAATAACCCACAAACCTGAAATAATTATTAATATTAAGATAAGGATGCTGAAAACTGCAGATCTCAACCAGGTTAGCAGTCAAATATCAAGCAGGAAAGGAATTTTTGAAGTAGAGTGGCTTTGAGCAGCATATTTGTCATTGAAATGTTACATTCTTTATGATATACTCTTATCAGGTTTCAATGTGCATACTAACTTGAGCACAGGTTTTCTTAGAGTGGGTCTCAAACCCACTCTTTACATTATAAAATCAAATAATAGATAATAGGCAGGTGACTTTTGTGGAACGTATTGATAAAATTCAGGAGATTGTGGAGCCTGTTATTGAAGGAGAAGGTTTTGAACTTGTGGACCTTGAATATAAGAAAGAAGGAGGAGCTTGGGTTCTCAGAGTCTTCATAGATAATCCTCAGGGCATATCACACACAGAATGCAAAAAAATTTCAAATATTCTCAGCCCTATCCTGGACATAGAAGCGCCAATAGACCATTCATACATTCTTGAAGTTTCCTCTCCTGGCCTGGATCGTCCTTTAAAAAAAGAAGAGGATTTTGAACGCTTTGCCGGTCAGAAAATAGTTATAAAAACTCGGGTAGCTTTTGATGGGAGAAAGACATTTAAAGGCAACTTGTTAGGCTTAATAGAAGGAAAGATACGAGTGGAACTGGAAGATGGGGACACAATCAGCATCCCTAAAGATATAATAGAAAAAGTCAACCTGGAAGTGGAAATTTGAACGGGGGTAAGAATATGAATTTTGAGTTTCTTCGGGCCCTTGCGGACCTGGGCAAAGAAAAAGGCATTCCTAAAGAACTTCTGCTGGAAACAATCGAAGCCGCCCTTCTTTCTGCTTACAAAAAAAACTTTGGATCTGATCAAAATGTAACTGTTTCCATAGACCATAGTTCCGGCAATGTACAGGTTCTTGCCAAAAAAGAAGTGGTAGAAGAAGTTACCAATACCGCCACACAAATAACACATGAGGAAGCAAAAAGTATTGATCCTGAGTGCAATTTAGGCGATTTTGTAGAATTGGAAGTTACACCAGCTAATTTCGGCCGCATTGCTGCACAAACAGCCAAACAGGTTGTTGTTCAGAGAATAAGAGAAGTTGAAAGAGAAATGATCTACGATGAGTTCAGAGGCAGAGAAGGGGATATAATAACCGGCGTGGTCCAACGCCCTAACAATCAAAATATAATGATTGACCTGGGTAAAACTGAAGCCATACTTCTTCCCTCAGAACAAGTTACTAATGATAATTATAGTTCTGGCAATCGTATAAAAGTCTATATTCTGGAAGTGAAACAGACAACTAAAGGACCTCGAATTTTTGTCTCCCGGACTCACCCTGGACTTCTAAAGAGACTTTTTGAACTGGAAGTACCGGAAATTCATGAAGGAATTGTTGAGGTAAAAGCTATATCCAGAGAAGCAGGTTATCGTTCCAAAATCGCTGTCTATTCTCGGGATGAAAATGTTGATCCTGTTGGAGCATGTGTAGGACAAAAAGGAATCAGGGTACAGGCAGTTGTTGACGAGATAAATGGGGAAAAGATAGATATTGTGGAATGGAATGAAGACCCTAAAATTTTCGTTTCCCATGCCCTCAGCCCAGCTAAAGTTGTTGAAGTTCAAATAGATGACGATAGTAAAGTTGCCAAGGTGGTAGTTCCTGATTATCAACTCTCCTTAGCCATTGGCAGGGAAGGACAAAATGCCCGACTGGCTGCTAAACTCACTGGCTGGCGGATCGATATAAAAGGGGAAAGTCAGCTGGAAGAAACAGTTACCAAAGCAACCCCGGAAGGTGAGATAAAGATCAATATAGATGAGGAAGAGGAGGTTTCTCAGGAAAATGAGCAAGAAGAAGAGGATACCTCTTCGTAAATGTGTTGGCTGTCAAGAAAAACAGGAGAAAAAAGCTCTTGTAAGGATTGTTAGAACCCCTGAAGGCAAAATTCTTCATGACAAAGGAGGTAAAATGGCTGGCCGGGGCTCCTATATCTGTCCAAAAAGCTCTTGCCTGGAAAAGGCCTTAAAGAATAAAGGGATAGAGAGAGCTCTAGGAGGAAAAATTGAGTCTGAGCTAGCAGAGCAGCTCAAGGAAACACTGCCTGAAAAAGAAGATGGAACGAGAGGATAAATACTATTCACTCCTGGGACTGGCAAGGAAAGCTGGAAGCCTCAGGTTAGGCTTTGGTGAAGTCACAAAGTCACTTAAGAGAGGTGAGGGAATTCTCCTACTCCTTACGAAAGATGCTGGTGTTAACAGTGTAAAAAAAGCCAATAAGCTCGCCCAAACATATAAAGTTCCTATTTTAAATTGGGGGTTAAAAAAATCACTTTTTAGTTTTTTCAAAAGACCTGTGGCAGTTATGCTTATAACTGATAAAAATTTTGCAAAACCTTTCTTTAAAAAAGAGAGGGAGGGTTTAGAATGATTAATTGATGGAGGTGGTTATATGGGTAAAATAAGGCTTTACCTTCTAGCTCGGGAACTGGGTATAAGCAACAATGATCTCATAAAAGCACTCAAAGACCTGGGTGTTGAAGTTAAATCCCATATGAGTACAGTTGAAGAAGAAACTGCCAGAATTATAAAAGAGATGTTTGGCAATGAAAAAGACAAAGAAACAGAAACAGAAACAAAAAAACGTAAAGAAATAAGATTAAAAAAATCTGCTACCATAACAAGCATTGCTGAGTCTCTAGAGGAAGAACCTAAGGAAATAATGAAATCCCTGATAGAGAAAGGATTAATGATTAACATCAATGACAAACTATCAGGAGATATCCTTAATGATATTGCAGATGCTCTTGATATTAGAATCACTGTAGAAGAAAAAGAAGAAAAGAAAAAACCAACAACTAAGAAAAAAAGTATTGACAAATCCAAACTTACCCCCCGCCCACCTGTAGTCACAATTATGGGCCATGTTGATCACGGAAAAACTCTACTACTCGATGTAATCAGAGAAACCAAGGTAGTTGAGACAGAAGCTGGTGGTATTACTCAGCATATTGGTGCTTATCAAATTGAAGTTAATGGTAAGACAATAACATTTTTGGATACTCCAGGCCATGAAGCTTTTACAACCATGCGAGCCCGGGGAGCCCAGGTAACGGATATAGCTGTTCTTGTAGTTGCTGCTGATGACGGTGTTATGCCTCAAACTGTAGAAGCCATTAACCATGCAAGAGATGCCGGGATAACCATTATTGTGGCTATCAATAAGATTGATAAACCCAATGCCAACCCTGATAGGGTAAAACAACAGCTTTCTGACCATAACCTGGTACCTGAAGATTGGGGTGGCGATACTGTATGTGTTGAAATGTCAGCACTACAAAGGACAAATATTGAAGAATTATTAGAAATGATATTGCTCATAGCAGAAATGGAAGATTACCGGGCAGATTCCAAGGCTAAAACCAGAGGTATTATCATCGAATCCCAACTGGACAAAGGAAGGGGCCCGGTGGTCACAGCACTCATAAAAGAAGGCACCCTTTCTGTTGGTGATCCCATTGTAGCAGGCACAGCCTATGGTAAAGTCAGGGCTCTTTTTAATGATAAAGGAGAACGTGTTAAGGAAGCAGGACCAGCCACACCAATAGAAGTCTTAGGTCTTTCTGATGTGCCTGATGCTGGAGACATCCTTGAACTGGTACAAGATGAAAAAACAGCAAGAAATATTTCTACCTTGAGAAAAGGTGAAAAAAGAGACCGGGAACTCACAACTGATCGAGCTGTAAATCTGGAAGAATTCTTTTCCAGGATGAGCCAGGAAGAGGTGAAAGAGCTTAAGCTCATTATTAAGGGAGATGTTCATGGCTCAGTAGAAGCTATTAAAGAGTCTCTAGAGCGAATTAGAAGTGATGAAGTAAAACTGCAGATAATTCACAGTGGTGTAGGCGGCATAACTGAGAGTGATGTAATTCTAGCAGCAGCTTCCCGGGCCATAATTATTGGCTTTAATGTTCGTCCAGATAGCAATGCCCGTAAAGTTGCCGAAAGAGAAAATGTGGATATAAGAACCTACCGGATCATCTATCAGGTAATTGATGATATTAAGAAAGCTCTTGAAGGACTGTTAGAACCAGAAGTAAGGGAAAAAGTAACTGGCAGGGCGGAAGTTAGAAGGACATTCAAGGTTCCCAGAACCGGTACAGTAGCCGGTCTCTATATTCAGGAAGGTAAAATCCACAGAAACTCCTTGATCAGGCTCATTAGAGATGGTGTTGTTATGCATGAAGGGAAAATCAGTTCCCTGAAAAGATTTCAAGACGATGTCAGGGAGGTTGAAGAAAATTATGAATGCGGTCTTGCCCTGGAGGGCTTCCAGGATATAAAAGAAAATGATATTCTTGAAGCTTATGTGCTGGAGGAAATAAAAAGAACAATTGATTAAAAAAGGGTGAGTGAAAAATGAATTACAGGGCAACACGGTTGGCTGAGGTAATCAAAAAAGAGCTAAGCCATATGTTCCAGAAAGATTTAAAGGATCCTCGAGTTGATTTTGCTACCATAACTTCAGTTGAGGTAAGTGGTGATTTGCGGGTAGCAAAAATTTATGTGAGTACTATTAAAGAAAAGAACAGCCCTGCTGAACTGATGGATGGCCTGGAACAAGCTTCAGGTTTTATTCGCAAAGAACTGGGGAAGAGAATCAACTTACGCTATATACCGGAAATTCGCTTCTCTTACGATACATCAATGGAGAAAGGCGATAGAATTTTTAACCTTCTAAAAAAACTTAAGGATGAAGGGGATGTTTGAACCCAATTCTCTTACAAGAATAATAAAAGAAGGTGAAAGCTTCTTTCTAACCGGCCACGAAGATCCTGATGGTGACAGTCTTGGTGCTATTCTGGGGCTTTATCACCTCTTAAAGAGCATGAATAAAAAAGTTATCAGTGCTGTTCATGGCCCGATCTCCCGGCGCCTGCAATTTATGGATTCAGAAAAAACAATAATTGATCTTACCTCAACAAGCATTCCCCAAGATCAATTTAGCCACGCAATTGTCTGTGATAGCACTTCAACTAAAAGAACTGGCAAAGCTGAAAAGATTATCAAAAATGCGGACATCCTGGTGAATATCGACCATCATCCCGACAACATGAAGTTTGGGCATGTTAACTTTGTGAATCCAGATGCTTCCTCTGTTTGTGAAATGGTTTTCTTGTTAATCCATGAGCAGCTATTTTTACCAACTAAATCCTGTCAAGCCCTGGCCTGTGGTCTATTATACGATACAGGCAACCTAAGAAATCCAAATACCAGTGAAAAGAGCCTTTATACACTGGCACTTCTGGCAAAAAGAGGAGTTAATATCCATATTTTACAGAAGCGACTGTTTGCAAACTTCACAAAAGAGGATTTCAGCAGGTACTCAACCGGACTGGAAAAAGCTAGGTTTGCTGCAGAAGGCAAAATTATCTGGACTGTTCTTACCGGCCAGGGAACAAAGGAAATAACTCAGCGCCTTATAGAAGAACTAAAAAACGTTAAAGGTGTTCAGGTAGCCATACTATTCGTGGAAAACAATAGCAATTCAACAAAAGTAAGCCTACGCAGTAATTCTTCATTTCCTGTGAATGATTTTGCTGGCCGCTGGGGAGGAGGAGGACATAAACAAGCAGCGGGCATGAATATTGAATTCCCCTGGAAAAAGGCAGTTAAAACTATTATTCCCCAGGCGGTGAAAGAGTTAGATGAATGGAATTCTTAATCTTTTAAAGCCACCGGGCATCAGTTCTAACAATATAATAGGTGCTGTAAAAAAGATTTCAGGCATAAAAAAAATTGGGCACACAGGCACATTGGACCCAGCGGCCGCCGGAGTTCTACCATTATGCCTGGGAAAAGCCACAAAAGTTGCTTCCTTTTTGCTGATGGACAAAAAAACATACTGGTGTGAAGTCATTCTAGGCACAAGAACTGATACTGATGATACCTGTGGCAGGGTTTTAGAAAAGAAAAGAGTGGAGGTTCCCACAGACAGAATAATTCTTGCTCTAGAATCTTTTAAAGGAAAAATAGAACAGGTGCCACCTCGCTTTTCTTCTGTAAAAATATCTGGAAAACCAGCTTACAAACTGAGCAGGAAAAATGAACCATTTACCATCAAAGCCCGTCAGGTTGAAATATTTTCCCTGGATATAGTAAATATAGAGAAAAACATTGTGCGTTTTATGGTTCACTGTTCCCGGGGAACCTATATGCGTTCCATTGCCAGGGATTTAGGTCATTTGTTAGGTACAGGAGGTTGTTTAAATTTTCTCATAAGAACAAGGTCAGGCCCTTTTAAACTTGAAGATACTTATTCACTGGAGGAAATTAAAAGTTGTGAAATAAAGACCTGTATACTGCCAGCAGACCAAGCATTAGAACATCTGCCAGCTATTTCTCTCATAAGGAATTCAGTAAAGAAGGTAAAAACAGGCCTGATGATCAATTTAGCTGAAACAGATCTTACTACTGTTGCTCAGGAAAATGCTATATACCGTCTGTATTCTACTGAAGGGCATTTCCTGGCCTTATGCACTTTTAAAGAGGGCAGATTTCATCCCTTCAAAGTATTTATACAATAAGGAATAGGGTGAGATATATAGAATGAAGATTTATCGCCTAGAAACCCCAGAGGATATACCTGTAACTAATATCTTTATTGCTCTGGGAACATTCGATGGAGTTCATCTTGGACATAAAAAAGTACTGGAAACCGCTGTTGAACAAGCAAAGAAAACCGGTGCTAAAGCCGGCGTATTAACCTTTCAGCCCCATCCCCTTTCAATTCTTAAACCTGATAGGGCACCTCATCTCATAACTTCTTATGAGGAAAAGGAAAAACTGATTGGTGAAATGGGACCCGATATTCTTCTCATTCAAAATTTCAATACAACTTTTGCTGATATAGCTTATAATAGTTTTATTAAAAAATATCTGGTAGAAGGGCTTAAGGTGAATGGAATTGTTGTGGGCCAAAATTTTCAGTTTGGTAGAAATGCTCAAGGAAACTCCTACAAACTTGCTGAAGCAGGAAAGCATTATGGGTTCTCAACTATTGTTCTTGATCCTCTCAAAGTTGATGGGGAAAAAATAAGCAGTTCCCTGATCCGAAACCTGGTCAAAAACGGAGAAGTGGATAAAGTGCCTTCTTTTTTAGGCAGACACTTTTCCATAAGAGGCGTAATCAGGTCAGGAACTGGACAAGGGAAGAATCTTGGTTTTCCCACAGCTAATGTTCACTTTACAACTGCTTATATTCTGCCTCGACTAGGAGTTTATGCTGCACTGGTGAAAACTGATTGTAATATCAATGCAGCAGTTGTGAACTTTGGCCAACGACCTACATTCAACAAGGGAGAATTGATCCTGGAAGCTCACCTTATAGATGTTAACGAAAATTTATATGGAAAAACGATTGAAGTCCGGTTCTGTCACTTTCTCCGGCAGGAAAAACAGTTTCCAAATAAAAATAACCTTTGCCAGCAAATTATTAAAGATAAGGATAAAACTCGCGAATTACTGCAAAATGACTTATCTTTACACTGAAAAATATTTATGATAGAATTATTGGTAGTCTGAAGCAAGCCTCTTTCTAGGAAGATTGCCCCTCCAGCTTTCTTCTTGGTTAGGGGAGAAAACAAATTAAGGAGGTTTAATATTGATCAGTCCTGAAGAAAAGAAGAAAGTCATTCAAGATTTTCAGAGGAATGAAGCTGATACCGGTTCACCAGAAGTACAAATTGCAGTTCTCACTAAACGGATAACCCAGCTTACAGATCATCTGAAAGAACACCCCAGAGATCATCATTCCCGCAGAGGCCTTTTAAAAATTGTTGGCAAAAGAAAGCGCCTCCTAAAATACCTAAAAAACAAGGATACAGAGAAATATCGTAGTTTAATTAGCGAACTGGGAATCAGGGGGTAAAAAAATGAGCGGGACTACCCGCTCTTATTTTTAGATACAGGGAGGTTGATAGTTTACATGGAAAAATTGTGGGAGATAGAGATTGGCAATAAGACAATAACAATGGAAACAGGCCGTTTTGCCAATCAGGCTGATGGAGCCATTATGGTTAGAAGCGGAGATTCAGTTGTTCTGGTTACAGCTACCATGTCTGATCCTCGTCCTGGAATCGATTTCTTGCCTTTGATGGTAAATTATGAAGAAAGAGTTTATGCCATAGGCAGAATTCCAGGCAGTTGGAATCGTCGAGAAGGACGACCTAGAGATATTGCAACCCTTTTTGCTAGATTGATAGACCGGCCTTTACGACCATTATTTCCCAAAGGATTTACTAATGATGTACAGGTAATAGCTACAGTGCTGAGTGTAGATCTGGATCATGAGCCAGAACTTCTGGCACTTGTAGGAGCATCTGCTGCCCTAATGCTTTCCAAAATCCCCTTTACAACTCCTATAGGCGGAGTAAAGATAGGGCTCGTTGAGGGAGAATTTGTTGTTAATCCGGACGAAGAACAGAGAGACAAAAGTAAAATGGATCTCATTATCTCCGGTACAAAAGATGCAGTTACCATGGTGGAAGCAGGAGCAGAAGAAGTTGATGAAGACACCATGATCAAAGCTATTGAATTTGGCCATAAATTTATTAAGAAACAGGTTGAATTTCAAGAGAAAATGGTACAAGAAGCCGGAGTAGAAAAAATTGAATTTAATCCTGCTGAACTGGATGAACAGGTTCTTGAAAGGGTCAATAGCTATGAAGAAGATCTGGAAAAAGCAATTCGCATCGAGGAAAAGAGCAATAGAAATGAAGCAATTGATAATCTAAAGGAACAGATAATTGATGTCCTGGTCCCAGAGCTTGCAGTTGAAGGAGAAGAAGAAGAAGTAGAAAACATGATCAAGAAAACCTACGAGGAAATGTTTAAAAGGATTGTCCGGAAGCTTATTATCCAGGAAAAAAGGCGACCAGATGGTCGTAAACCTGATGAAATAAGGGAAATCTGGAGTCAGGTAGGCCTCTTGCCTCGAGTTCATGGATCTGCAGTTTTCACTCGGGGGCAAACTCAGGCTCTTACTGTTTTGACTCTTGGAGCTGTAGGTGATGAACAAATTCTTTTTGATCTAGGAGAAGGCGAGCCAAAGAGATTCTTGCACCACTACAATTTCCCACCGTATTCTGTAGGTGAAACTTTTCCCTTACGGCCGCCTGGACGTCGAGAAATTGGTCATGGAGCCCTGGGCGAGAAAGCCCTGGAAAAAGTCATCCCAAGTCACGAAGAATTTCCATATACCATAAGGCTGGTATCAGAGATACTGGAATCAAATGGTTCCACTTCCCAGGCCAGCATATGTGCCAGTTCACTGGCATTGATGGATGGTGGCGTTCCAATTAAAAGCCATGTGGCAGGCATTGCTATGGGATTGATGAAAGAAGAAGATGAATATGTTATTCTCACCGATATTCAAGGTCTTGAGGATTTCTATGGCGATATGGATTTCAAAGTAGCTGGCACAGAAAAAGGTATCACCGCTCTTCAGATGGACATGAAAATAAGCGGGATTTCCATCGATATTTTAAAAGATGCCTTGCAACAGGCGAAAAAAGACCGACTTTTTATTCTAGATAAAATGAATGAAGTGATTGACAAACCTAGAGAGGAACTCTCTCCATTTGCTCCCAAGATGGTCACTGTGGAAATAAATCCCGAACAGATCCGTGATATAATAGGTCCTCAAGGAAAAACCATCAGAAAGATTACCGAGGAAACCAATACAAAAATTGATGTGGATGATGAAGGGAAAGTATATATATTGGCCTATAATCAGGAAGATTCTAATAAAGCAGTAGAGATAATCAAAGAACTCACCCGAGAAGTTCAGGTTGGGGAAATCTATTTAGGCAAAGTTAAACGGCTCATGAACTTCGGAGCTTTTGTAGAGGTTCTTCCTGGTAAAGAAGGTCTTGTTCATATCTCTCGCCTTGCTGATCATCATGTAAAAAAAGTGGAAGATATAATCAGTGTAGGAGATCAAATATGGGTTAAGGTTACAGAGATTGATGACAGGGACAGAGTTAACCTTTCCCGGGAAGCTGTACTAAAAGAGAGAGGACAGGAAATTATGGAAGAAGAAACGAGAAACCCAAAGCCTTCCAAGGATAATAAAGATCAAGATCATGATAGAAGAGGACGTGGTGGACAGGAGAGGGGTAATCGCCGCAACCCTAGAAAGTAGAAAGGGGAAAAGCCTTTGCGTACAGGTATCCACCTTTCAATCAGTGGTGGTTTCCAAAAAACATTACAACTGGCTGAAGAATTGCAGTGCACTACCTTACAGGTATTTGTCAGAAATCCCCGCAGCTGGAAAGCGGGGACTTTTGATAAAGAGGGCGCTATTTTTGCCAAAGAACAGAGCCCCCAAAAAGGTATTAATCCCTGGGTAGTTCATGTTTCTTACCTTATCAATCCTTGCTCTCCTGACAAAGATATTTATGAAAAGTCTCTACATGCGCTAGAAATAGAAGTCTCGAGAGCAATTTTGCTGGGTGCAGAATTTTTTGTCATGCATCCTGGCAACCATAAAAACACCACAGTCCCCAGGTCCATATGGAGACTGCAAAAAACACTTGACTACCTCATGAATAAATTCCCAGATATTGTATTTCTCCTGGAAAACACTGCAGGTTCTGGAACATCTTTAGGAGGGAGTTTTAATGAACTAGCCCAGGCCATAAATATGTTCCCCCAGGAAAATGTTTGCCTGTGTTTTGATACCTGCCATGCTCTAGCAGGTGGTTATGATATAAGAAGTTCTCATGGTTGGTCCACAACATTGAAAGAGATAGACAATGAAATGGATACCAAAAGGCTCAAGCTGCTTCATGTGAATGATTCTTTAGCTCCGCTGGGATCGGGTATAGATCGTCATACTCATCTGGGTGAAGGACATATTGGCCAAAGTGGTTTCAAGGCTATGTTAGAAGAACCTTTGCTGAGGAATCTCCCCATGATACTGGAAACCCCCGGAGATCCAAAAGTAGAAGGCTCCAGAAACCTCAACTTTTTGAAGGAATTTGCAGGGGTGAAAAAATGACCTGGTCAATTAATCTAGAGGACATAGATAGAATATTCAGCCAGGGTGGCGCTCTGGAAAAAACATTGCCTGATTTTGAAATGCGTTCAGCTCAAAAGAAAATGGCATGGCATGTCAGTAAGGCATTGAAAGAAATGCGTTATCTGATTGTGGAAGCAGGGACTGGTATTGGAAAAACATTTTCCTACCTGATTCCTGCTCTACTTTTTTCCCAGGCCAATTCAGAGCCTTTACTGATTTCCACCTATACCAGGAATCTACAGATGCAATTATTCAATCAAGATTTGCCCCTGGCGAAAAAGGCCTTGAATATTAACTGTGATATAGCCCTGTTAATGGGTAGACAAAACTATATCTGCCGCAATCGACTGGCCAGGCTTCATCTAAAACCATCATTGAACAAAAAAATTCTTCCCCAGATTTATATGTGGGTAGCAGATACTGAAAATGGTTCAATCGAAGACTGGCCCTTTCATAACCAAAAATACCTCTGGTATAATCTATGTGCTTCTCTGGACCTGTGTCAATACCCTAACTGCCCATATCTAAAGGACTGTTTTGTAATCAAGGCCCGAAAACACTGCCATCATGCCCAGATTGCTATTATCAATCACCACCTTTTTTTTAGCAATCTAAAATACCCCGGGACCGAAGAAGGTTCGGTCTTACCTCCCTTTAAGAACATTATTTTTGATGAGGCCCATCACCTAGAAGAAGCAGGCATCAATTTTTTTGGTTTTGATTTTCAGGAAAAACATTTAGACTCATTCTGCCAGGATCTAAAAGAAGTTGCTACCTTGATGGGCAAAAATAACATAAAAAATCTGCAAGATTTCGTGGAGAATGTAACCATGCTGGCACAAAAGAGCAAAGGGTTTTTCCAGGTGCTCAGGAAAAATACCGACAAAAATGAACAGCAAATTCTCCAGGAAGGCTGGACTAATGACCTGAAAGGTGCCCCGGAAGACTTATTAGAAACCTTAGACAAACTGCTGCAATTTTTTAAAAACTTTCCCTCTCTTCCTGTGGAAGAGGAGGGTATGCTAATGGAGAATAAAAGAAAACTGCAGGATTTCATTGCTTCTTTAAATCATTTCCTAACTTTGGATCTTCATAATTATGTTTTCTGGGCCGAAAAAAATAAAAGCGATTCTGCACTTAAAGCATTGCCATTACGCATAGATAATTTTCTCAAAGAAACCTTTCAAAATTATCTGAATGGGGCTGTATTCACTTCTGCAACCATATCTGTCGATGCAGATATATCTCGCTTTACAGAAGAAATGGGCTTGCCACCAGACCGGGTAGATAAAATGATTTTACCATCTCCATTTGAGTATCAGTACCAAACTCAATTTATAATTCCTGAAGAACTCCCATCACCAGGTAGTGCAGGTTACACCAAAGAATCAATTTACCTTATGGAACATTTACAATCAATTCTGGGACCGCGGGTTCTGATACTTTTCACAGCGTATAAAATGCTGGAGGATTTTCACAATGTCCTGAAAGGCTCAAACTTATCAAAATTTTATGCCATACTCAAGCAAGGGGAAAAAACACCAGACCTACTGGTTAATACATTTAAAAAAGAACAAAAGGCTATACTCCTGGGTACCAGTAGTTTCTGGGAGGGGATAGATCTACCCGGCCATCATCTAACAACTGTAATCATTATGCGCTTACCCTTTCCTGTACCTGATGATCCCTGGATATATGGGAAAGCAAAACAATTAGAAGAAATGGGTAGAAATCCTTTTTCCGACCTCATGTTGCCAAAAGCATTACTGCGTTTCAAACAAGGCTGGGGAAGACTCATCAGAAGTTATCAAGATCGTGGCCTTATTATGCTTTTTGATACCAGGATTGCAACCCGGAACTATGGAAAAACATTTTTGCGTTCTTTGCCAGATGATATGCCGGTTATTATCGGAAAAAAAGAAAAACTGCTGTCATCAGGAAAAAAATTCTGGGAAAAGGAAGGAAAAAACCTGGACTATGGTGAAGATAATTGATAAAACATGGAGGATAACAACAAACTATGAAAGTGATACGGGTCGCTGTATTAATATTACTATTTTTAGGAATTTACAGCCTAACAATATGTGCACTGGAAAATTACTGCCATAATTTTTTTTCCTGCTTCTACTTTATTTATGAGGTACAGGAAGGGGACAATCTAACCAGTATTGCCCGAAAATTTGGTGCGTCCATAAGTGGCCTGCGATGGGCAAACAACCTGGGTACCAATGATTTTATCAGAGCAGGCGATTACATAAGAATTCCCTCTCAGCTGTGGCAGGAAGTGCCTCCTCTTCAGGATGCTTTATTCAATGAAAGCTTCCATGAGATGCAACTGGAACTTGATTTCTACCCAGTTTATCTGTATCAAAACCTAAAACCAGTTTCCTTACCCAAGGATAAGGTGATTCTCTATCAGGTAAGGAGGGGAGACACACTCTTTGATCTGGCTAGAGATTTTAACACTTCTGTTTCTTTTATTCAGGCTCTAAACAACCTTCCTGATCCTCAAATTCGCATAGGACAGAGAATATATTTGCCTGTACATAATCTAACCCCTAAAGAAGCAATTAAAAAGACTATAAGCCCGGCGGAAAAAGAACTTCTGGCTCGCACCATACATGCTGAAGCTAGAGGAGAACCTTTTATCGGTCAGGTAGCAGTAGGGGCTGTTATCCTGAATAGGGTTCTAAACAACAGCTACCCTGACACAATCCATGGTGTAGTCTACCAACCGTTGCAATTCAGTTGCGTTCAGGATGGCCAGATAAATCTGAGACCTAATGAAACAGCCTTTAAGGCTGCTGAAGAAGCTTTGAAGGGTACTGATCCCACAAGAGGAGCCCTTTTCTATTATAATCCAGCTATAGCTGTTTCGACCTGGTGGCTAGAAACCCGGGAGGTAACAGTCATCATTGGCAATCATGTCTTTGCTAGATAGAGCCCAAAGTATTTTCTCTTTTCAAGAAAGAGTCCCTAGTCAATAAATAAATGTCCGCTGATGGTATTGACTGGACGTTCATCCAGGTAAATAATAAGCCTATTGACTCCTGGCAAACTTAAGAATGTTTTTTTAAGAGCCTGCAAGGCCAAAAGCTCCATAAGTGAGCTAGAGAAAAAATATTTAGCATCTAATTCAAAAAAAAGATGCAAATCACCATCTCTGAGTGAAAAGTCATAATTTGCATTTTCCGGGAGAGGTGCTATTCCGGCCAGATCTCCTTCCCTATATACTAAAAGAGCCAGTTCAATTTTTTTCTCCACAAACGATGCTGCAGGGGTATCCTGCAGCATTTTTAGGTAATCCACTTTTATGTCATGCCTCTTGAGATCACCACTTCCCTCCTGACAAATATAAAAAAGAGGCAGTAAACCACCCATAAGATCTATTTTAGAATACTCTGGATAAACAGAAACCTGCTGATCTTGCACTGTAACTGGCACATCTAATACAAGATAATCTTTTATGCCCTGGGCCACTGCCCGGGCAATTTCTCTTTTGGAACTCTCACTCTTTAACCTCTCTCTATCTTTAGGATTGGAGATAAAACCAATTTCAACAATAACCCCTGGTATTTTGGATTTTTTTAGCAGGTAAAAATTCCCTTCCTTTATAGACCGGTAACTGTTTTTCTGAAGCTTGAGGAGGTTTTCCTGTATTTTCTGAGCCAGTTGTTTGCCTTGTTCAGAACCAGTAAAATAATAAACCTCTCCACCAAATGGCTTTGGAGAAGGAAACTTGTTCACATGTATGCTTACCAGGAGAGCTGCATCAGAACTATTGGCTATATCAATCCTTCTCTTAAGATCATCCTGTCGGTTATTATTAAACATTATGTCCTCCGTGCGAGTCATTACAACTTTCAAGCCCTCGTCTTGTAGTATTTCCTGCAAGTAAAAAGCTACCTCCAGATTAATATCTTTTTCCTGAAACCCATTATAGGAAGAACCAGGGTCTTTGCCTCCATGACCAGCATCAACTATTATTGTTATATCCTGTTTCTTTAGTACTTTTACCGGCCAGATAAATATAGATAAACTGGCAAATAGAAGAAATGACCCTAAAATTAAAACAAAAATAAAAAATAGTTTTTCATTCCTGGGAAGCCTTATAATCATTCGTCATCCCTCCTAATCTAATATACTAAAATTCCTGCTCATTATATAACCAAGTGGGGAATTTTAACTGATCAAAAAGCATAAAAAATATAGAAGGAGGGAAAGAGGATGTTGAAAAGCTATCGATTCAGTTTCCTGTTGATCTCTTTACTGGCTGTATTCACTCTTCTGATTTTTGGGAGTTTTTGGCTTGGACAGAGATTAGCAATTCCAGTACAGCAGGAAGAAAAACTGTTGCCCATTTACAGTGTAGATACAGATGAAAAAAAGATTTCAATAACCATAGACGGTGTATGGGGTGCTGATCAGACACCCAGAATCCTGGATATCTTTCAGGAACATGATATTCAAATAACATTCTTCTTTGGTGGCTACTGGCTGGAAAAATTTCCAGAGATGGCCAAAAGGATAGTCGAAGAAGGCCATGAAATTGGCAACCATTCCTATACCCATCCACATTGTTCTAACTTGACTCCCGAAGATTTTCGCCAGGAACTGCAAAAAACTTCAGATCTAATATACGAAATTACTCAGAAAAAACCTGTTTTCTTTCGTCCCCCCTTTGGTGATTACAACAATATGGTCATTAGTGTTGCAGAAGAAGAAGGATATAAAGTTATTCAATGGAGTATAGATTCTCTGGACTGGAAAAACCCCGGAAAAGATTTTATTATCCACCGAGTACTGGAAAAAACGAGTGCTGGAGATATTATCTTAATGCATAACAATGGGAAATACACTGCTGATGCTCTGGCGGTAATTGTACCACATCTGAAGAGCAGGGGATTTAAAATCGTCCCTCTGTCCCGTTTGGTCTATGAAAAAGATTACTACATAGAAAAACATACTGGCGTGCAAAAACCTCTAGGAGAAAATTAAGGAGGAAGTACCTTTGCAACGGCGAAGAATTATAATAATAAACAAAAATTACATCTGGTTTTTGGTTTTTTTAGTACTGCTGGCCTGGTCCTTATATGCTGAGTACTCACAGTACCCGGCTGTTCCTGCAGCAGTACATGAGCCCATATACCAAGGAAAAACCGGGGAAAGAGTTGCTGCCCTGGCTTTCAATGTAGACTGGGGTGAAGAATACATACCTGAAATTCTGCAAAACCTTGATAGATATGATATACTCGCAACATTCTTTCCAACCGGCACCTGGGCAAAAAAGAATCCTGAATTAATAAAACTAATAGCAAGTGAAGGGCATGAACTGGGAAATCACGGTTACAGCCATAAAAATCCAGGCCAACTAAATGACAGGGAACTGGAAGAATTAATTCTCAAAAATGAAGCCCTGCTTGAAAATCTAACCGGTATAAAGACCAATCTATTTGCTCCTCCTTATGGTGTTGTAGACGATAGAATAGCGAGAATTGCTTACAGAAATGGCTATAAAACCGTAATGTGGACAGTAGATACCATAGACTGGCAGAGACCTGCACCAGAAATAATCATTAGCCGCATATTGAAGGGGCTCACACCGGGTGCCATTATCCTGGCTCATCCCACCGAACCAACACTTAAAGCACTTCCTGAAATAATTGAACAGATCAAAAACCGTCAGTACCAGTTCACTATTGTTGGTGAATTAATCAAATAATAGATTATTCGATTCTTACCTCAAGGGAAGGAAATGGTGACTTCATGAAGATACCGGTAAAAATATTGGACCCGGAAATTCCTCTTCCAGTATATGAGCATCCTGGGGAAGATGCCGGTATGGATTTACGTTCTCGGATATCCTGCATTCTTAACCCTGGTGAGTTTAAGAAAATCCCTACTGGTATTGCAATGGCTATTCCACAGGGGTACGTGGGCTATGTGAACCCCCGTAGCGGGCTAGCTGCTAAACATGGTATTACTGTCCTTAACGCTGATGGTGTTATAGATTCAGGTTTCCGGGGTGAAATAAATGTTATCCTCATCAATCACGGCAAAGAACTATTTAAAATAGTAAAAGGTCACCGCATAGCACAGTTGATAATTCATAAAGTGATAGAAGCAGAATGGGAACAGGTGGAGAACCTACCTCCTTCTGGTAGAAAGGAAAAAGGTTTTGGGCAAACAGGTAGGTCCTGAAAATAAGAATATAAAACAAATTGGGGGAAATAATACTCCTATAAGATCAAGCTAGGAGGAGGTTTCCCAATGGAAACAGTAATTGGTGTATTTCAGGAACGCAGCAATGCAGAAAGGGCTGTAGAAGAAATCAGGGAAAAAGGCTTTGGAGAAGAAGATGTTTCTATACTAGCCCGGGAGGATAGGCTTAAAGAGAATGGAGAAGAAGGCGATAGAGAGGGTGTTATTGACCAGGACTTAACCACAGGAGTGACAACTGGCGGAGTTTTAGGAGGTCTTACCGGGCTTCTTGCTGGAGCAGGTGCTTTGACTATCCCTGGTGTTGGCCCTATACTAGCTGTTGGACCTATTGCTGCTGGATTAACCGGTCTTGCAGCAGGAGGCATTGTGGGAAGTCTGGTTGATCTGGGGATTCCCAGAGAAAGAAGCCAGCATTTTCAGGAAGAAGTTCGCCAGGGGGGTATTTTAGCTGTCATTGAATCAGAGAATGAAGAGAGCCAGGATATTGCCCATATCCTTCGCGAACACAGGGCTCGAGATGTAGAAATTCACTAAAATCGCTGACCCTGGTCAAAAAGGCCGGGGTTTTATTTTAAAACAAGCACTGGGATAATTAAGAAGTCATATAGTATAATGGTTGCAGGGGAGGTGCCTGATTTGAAAAGTATAGAAGGTACTAATATTGGTTTCCTGGGTGGTGACGAGAGAGAAGGAATCCTAATCAATTTTCTAGAACAAGAGGGAGCATTTATATACGCTATTGGTCAGCCATCAGCAGGCATTAAAGCTAAAGGAAACCTGGAATTAAATGAGCTAATAGAAAAATGTGAACTTTTCATTGCGCCTATGTCAGGAACAGATAATAAAGGTAATATTAAAGCACCTTTTACTGGAGGTGAATTGCAACTTAATAGAGAATTATTTAATTTACTGGGGTCTAAAAAACCACTGCTCATCGGTATGGTCCCTGATCACATAGAAAGCCTGGCCAGGGAGATGGGTACCAACCTGATTGTCACCGGCAAAATGGATGAACTGGCCATTCTTAAT
>PUNT01000027.1 GCA_003551905.1 Halanaerobiales bacterium | reverse complement strand
TCTTTCTACAATATCATTGTAAATATCATAAGACTCCAACGCAAAACCCCCTCCCCATTTTACTGTCGGCCATGCTTATCAATATATATATATGAGGAGGGCACACAATTATGCAACCTGCAAACAGTTTGTACTATTGTAAAATTTTCTACATTATGCTTCTTTCCCTGATCTTTCACACATTACACTGTAATATTCTAGTTTTCAGGCATCTCAGTTTTAGGTAGTCTGCACATCAGTTCAAAAACTCCTTCCCGGGGACATCTTCCCCGGAACAACACTTCATAAACTTTGGCAGTTATGGGCATATCAACTTCATTTTCCCGGGCCCAAAGATGCACAGCCTGTGTTGTCCTTACACCCTCAACAACTTGATCAACATCTTTTTGGGCTTCTTCTATGGTCATACCCTGGCCAATGCGAAACCCGAAATTCCAGTTTCTCGAATGTTTGCTGGCACAGGTAACTACCAGATCACCAAGGCCAGCCAGACCTGCGAAGGTTTTTCGATTTGCGCCAAGAACGCATCCCAGTCGCCATATTTCCTGCAAACCACGAGTGATGAGAGCTGCCTTGGTATTATCGCCAAACCCAAGTCCATCAGAAATCCCAGCAGCTATAGCTATAATATTCTTAACCGCTCCTCCCAATTCAACACCCACCACATCATTGCTGGTATAAATCCTAAATGTAGCTGACATCAGAGCTTTTTGGACAAGTACTGCAGGTTTATCATCAATAGAAGCAGCAACTGCAGCTGATGGTAACCCGCGACTTACTTCTTCAGCATGAGTGGGGCCGGAAAGCACCACAACTCTATTTTTTTTTCCCTGACCCAGCACATCTTCAATAACCTGAGATATTCTCATATATGTATCATCTTCAATACCTTTGCTGCAATTAATCAAAATAGCATCAGGTTTTATGGATGGCACCGATTCAACCAAAACCTCCCGGATTACATGGGATGGAAGGGCGATGAAAACATAGTCAGCATCTTTTAGAGCTGAGCTTAGATCCAAAGTCGCCTGTAGATTATCCGGTAATGCCAGACCGGGCAGATATCTATTGTTTGTCTTCTTTTTATTGATTTCCTCCACCTGATTCTGCACATAATCATAGAGAACTACTTCATTGCCTTTTTCTGCCATATAGGCACCTAGTGTAGTCCCCCAACTCCCTGCACCTAAAACAGATACCTTAAGCATCATCTTCTCCTCCTCTCCGCCTTAATTTAATCCAGAGGGGACATCCTATAAAGCCAAACCCTTTCCTTATTTGATTTTCCAGATACCTTATATAGGAAAAATGGGCCAGTTTTGGGTCATTTACAAATAGAACAAAGGTTGGTGGCCCTATAGCTGCCTGTGTTCCATAATATATTTTTAGCCTCTTGCCTCGAAAGCTTGGCGGAGGAGTAACTGCAACAGCATCAGCAATTAATTCATTGAGAACCCCTGTTTTTATCCTCTTTTTCCATTCCTCTTCTACCATTTTAACTGTTTCCAGCAATGGCATTATTCCCTCCCCCTTTTTTGCTGATGTAAAAACCAGAGGGGCATAATTTATAAAAGATACTTCATCAAGAAAACTCTTCTCCAGTTTGCTGGAGGTTAATTTGGATATATCCATTTTATTGAAAACCACAACAAGCCCCTTACCCTGCTCATGAGCTATACCTGCAATTTTTTTATCCAGTTCCACTATGCCTGTAGATGCATCGAATACTGCTAGGACAACTTCTGCCCGGTCAACTGCCCGGTAGGATCTTAAAGCGCTGTATTTTGCGATTCCTTTCCCCATCTGGCTCCGGCGACGCATCCCTGCTGTGTCTATTATGGTAAATTTATTTCCTTCCCAAGAAAACTTGCTATCAATTGCATCCCTGGTTGTACCAGGAACTGTATCAACAATAACTCTTTCCTTTCCCAACATGGCATTTACCAGGGAAGATTTTCCCACATTGGGACGCCCAATTATGGCCACCTTTAGAGTACTATCATCTTCTTCTATCTCATCACCATGAATAAGGTCAACCACCAGGTCCAAAATATCTCCAGTTCCCAATCCATGTTCAGCTGAAACTGGTAATGGTTCCCCTAATCCCAGAGCATAAAACTCCAGAAGATCTTTCTCCTGTTTCTTATAATCATCGATTTTATTGACAACAAGAAGAGCATTTTTGTTGCTCTTGCGGATAATCTCTGCAACATCATAATCGCCAGCAGTAGCACCATCCCTACCATTTACCAGAAATAATAGCAGATCAGCTTCTTCAATGGCAACCATAGCCTGGCGTTGAACTGCTTTTTCCAGGTCATCCCCCGGCGCTAGCTGTAATCCGCCGGTATCGACAATGGAAAACCTCTTGCCTTGCCACTCTACTTCTCCGTAGATACGATCTCGAGTAAGATTAGGCTCATTATGCACAATGGACTGTCGGGCTCCGGTAAGCCGATTAAAAAGAGTTGATTTGCCTACATTGGGGCGGCCTACTATAGCAACAACAGGTTTCATCTTTGCTACCTCCCCTCAAGTCTAGCCATTATTTCAGCTATGTCATTTTTAGCTGCTACTTCACAGGGCAGAGAATCCCCTATTTCTTTTGCTGTATATCCATCCAGGGTTTTCCCCTCATCATTAAACATTGTAGCTGGTAGAAAGATGATCCCTGGCAGTTTTTCATTCTGCAATGAGGAAATGATATCCACTCCACATAATAAACCACTAACTGTAACCAGATCCCCATATGTCTTGTTCTCCACCACAAAAATCTGTGGTTTCCTTATATTCTTACCTTCTAATTTAGGACTTATTTTCTCCCAAACCCACTGCCCCATCCTGCCAGTCACCACACCCCAGGATTTTTCAACCACCCTGTATTTTTTGATTTCCTCTAATCTGTCTTCAACAGTCATCAGGAAATCTCTGGTCATTCCCACACCATTTTCTAGCTGAGGATACCCCTCATATTCCTCATGGTCTGGCAATTTTTTTTCTGTTAGCCAGTAAAATTCATCAGCAGCAAAAACTACCCTTCCACCTCTTTGTTCATAAAATATGCTCTGCCATTCTGTAATTGTTTTAAGGATTTCCAGAGCATTTTCTTTGTTAACCTCTCTAAGGGGGTACAGGTTTTCCCTGTACCTGGTTAAGCCAACCGGCACAATACCTATAGAAAGTATTCCTTCTCCCAATTCATAAAGGTCCTTGAGAGTTCGCTGCAACTCCTTGCCATCATTCAATCCTGGACATATAACAATCTGCAGGTGAAATTCAATTCTGGCAGTTAGCAACTCTTTCATATCACTCATGATTCGCCCGGCCCTGGGATTACCCATCATCTTTACCCGTAAATAACCGTTGGTAGTGTGCAGAGACACATAAAGAGGGCTCAGGCCCATATCTTTTATCCTCATCCTGTCTCTATGTGCAAGATTAGTTAACGTCAGGAAACTGCCCTGCAGGAAGGAAAAGCGATAATCATCATCTTTCTTTTGAAGTGATGAACGAAAACCGGGAGCCCCCTGATCTATAAAACAAAACAGACATCTGTTATTGCACATCTTCAATTTATCATAAATAATTCCATCAAGGAGCACGCCAGTGTGATCTCCGGCATTTTTCTGCAGAAATATTTCTCTCTCTTTACCTGTAGAGCCTTTTTTTACCTGCATGACAACTTCCGCTTCAGAAGTCAAAAATAAATAATCAATATAATCATTAACTTCCTGACCTTCAATGAATAGTATCCTATCGCCAGCCTCCAGTCCAGCCTCTTCAGCCGGTGTTCCCGGGCTAACCTCTTTAATTAAAGTCAATGTCCTCACCTCACTTCCATAACAATCCTTGCCCTTAATTATCTATTAAAAACATTTATTCGTCAAGGCATCTCTACAGTCATCAGTGTCTCACAAGTATGTAAACACCATTCTTTAGATCGTGAACCATGCCTAATGTAATCCGGGCCAGCAACATGGTGATTTCTTTAAGTTCTTTTTCATCTTCCACAAGAAAAATTGGAGCTCCACCAGCAACTTTAACAGCATTTTCCTTCAAGGTTACTACAGCCAATATTTCATTGTTAATATTTATGTCCATCTAATCACCTCAATCGCTTGCTGTACGCCCTACTGAAGTTTCCAGGGGTTTTCGCATAGCTGCTTCCAGGACAGGTGTTTTTTTTATGGCTTCTATAAGAGGCTCTACGTCCGGCTCAAAGGGAATAACAATCATGAGAATGCGACCAGAGCTTAACTCTATTCGCATTAGAGGGGTAAAATGTTGTTCTCCTATATCCAGTCTAACTCCAAGCTGGGAAGCTACGTCATGGAGGATAGCCTGCCTTTGCCCAGCATTTCCCAGGGTTGTCCGCCCGTTATCATCATAAGGTTCTACAGCCAGAGCTATACCCTTCTCCTGCCAGATATCCAGGGCCATTTTTTCCCCTACATTCATAATTATTTCATCGCCAACCCGGATATTGGGGCCTTCAAATAACAGATCTTCCTGTCTCACTTCTGCCATAGAACCAACTTTTGGACCGATCATGGCCTTATTCATAATGAAAGCAGAAAGAATTCCTGTGGGCACAGCTAATAGTAAACCTCCCAGTAGATAACCACCAGTTGTTAAAAGACCTATCCCCATGGCCAAGTAATTTCTAGCTTCAAACAATTTGGCAATACCTTCGATATAGCCTGCTCCTCGAGGGACCATTTCAGTTTCTTCTGTCTTTGCTAAGCTTTCTCGCTCAATACTTCTTATTTCACGAAACTGTTGAGCTGCCAGGGCTAAAAAAGTAACAGCAACATAATCCTCTGCTAAAAGAGCAGGGATGGCAACAGCCCCGAGGGCAGCGCCAATGAAACCAAAAGCAAGGTGTGCAGCGTAACCGTGAGGATAACTGGGATAATGGCGGTAATCCACCTTGAGCATGTAAAATCTGGCCAGAAAACCAGCAATCAAACCAACTGAAATTGCTGGCAGGTAATCATGGGAAAACATTATTTCCTTTTACTCCCCGGGCGATTTTTCTGGAAAAATTCCCGGAATTCAACTGTAAAGAATTGAGCCAGCCTTGCCTTGACTCCCACCCAGGAACCCTCGGTGACAAAAAGGTAGCCAAGTACAACTGCAGCAATCACAAATACTGCCAGAATCAAATTTCTGAGAAAGGCAAATGCCACACTCCTGGTAGTTTCTTCTGCCTCCTCCCCAAAGAGAACCTGGGTTGCAATCTGAGCAAAGGGTTCGGTGCTGGCTATCGCTTCTTCTCTGGTGGTAACATGACTTCCCTTTTCAAGAAGGATAGCGTATGGAGAAAGATCCTGGTTATAATTACCGCTGGCAAACAATATCCCTTTTATGAGCCCTGGATATAGTTCATCACCAGCTGCTTTTAACCTGCGAGCGAATTCCTCATTTGCCTCCATATTGGGATTCTGCCTACCCACAACCATCCTTACCTTGCTCACAGTTTCTCCATCCAAATCTGTAATATAATCCTCCCTACGGGGAACAGCATCCCTGTGTACATCAAATATGGCATCAGCTCCCTCTTCTAGCAATTTGAGAGCTGTGCGCCGCGATCGCTCATAAGCACCTCCATCATGAGGAAGATGATTAACCCAGGAGAAATGAACTTCCACTCCTTGTTCCTCCAGCTCTTCTGCCAGAGCTAAACCTACATCATAAATATCCCCATAGCCTTCAATTATTGGCTCCTGAGTATCATAGGATTCACCAGTATGGGTGTGATAAATACCAATAGAACCTCTTTGATCAAATAATACCTGCCCCCTGAGGATGGAAAGAAAATTATTCCTTTCCTCTCCCAATGATTCCAGGAGATCAATCACACCAATATATTCAGCTATTGCCTGTCCGTCTTCAACCTCTTTTATCCTATACTGCCTGTTGTCCTCATCTATATAACCATCACCTGGGCTTACTCCCATGGCTGTGCTAAAAACATAGTTACCCTCTTCATCAAAGACAACAACTATATCTTCTTCAGTATGGCCTGCATAGCTTGCATCCACAGGTAAGGGAAAAACTGCTAGGAAAATTACTAAAATACAACCAATAATTTTAATTGTCACCTGCCCCACCCTCCTCCCCTTCATCAGGGCCCTTTTGAACCCTCTCTAACAATTCCCCAAAGATTTCCACAAAACCAAGAGCCAGAAAACCAGCCAGGATTGTAGTGTCAAAGACACCAGCTCCGCCAAAATGAATGGTTGTCTGTAATCCCTGACCTATAGCCTGTAGCGCTATTATAATATCGTATATCAAAATTCCCCCTACCGCTGCCACAAAAGCTCCTCTCCTGGTCCGGCCAGTGGCATAGGCGATTGTGCCAGCTAGTATGGCGAAAATAAACATGGGTTCCAGTACATCCCGGTAACCGTGACCAAAACCGGCAAGAAGACCAGCAGTCACATATACTGCAACACCGGTTACTAGCGAAGCAATCAGTGCTTTAGCTCTTTCCAGGGCGGTATTGGCTTTGATAAGAACATAGGTGATAATTCCCAATGGGACTAAAGCTCCTCCCACATTAATGAAAATCTCAGGTCGCCGGCTTAGGGGTAGATCAATAAAAGTTCCAACTACCAGCAACCCGATAACAAAAAGAGCTCCTCTGTCACTGAGGTGAAGCCGATCCAGGACCCGGTGCGCCAGGCCCAGATATATTAGAACTCCTGCTGCAATCAAAATAACAATTCCCAAAGTCAAATTAAAATACCTCCTCTTTTTATATCATTCCCAGAGGAGAAAACATGATACAAAAAAAGAACACCCTTGAGGTGTTCTTTGATGCTGCAATTTTCTATGCTAAAGTTAAATCATTCCTCATTTTCATTAAAGAGATCTCCTACAACATCACCAATTGTAATATTCCCCTCGTCCTGTTGTTTAAAATATTCACTGGTTTCTTTCTCTTCTTTTTCTTCTTCTATTTCCTTTAAACTCAACCCTACTTTTCTTTCTTCTTCGTTTATATTTATGATCTTTGCGGTAACCTCATCGCCTTTTTTAACCACTTCTTCTGGAGTCTCCACGTGACGTCGGGCCAGTTGAGAAATATGAATAAGTCCTTCTATGCCTTCTTCTATTTCCATAAATGCACCAAAACTAACAGTTTTGGTAATTTTACCTTCCACCAGTTTCCCAACTTCATATTTCTTAACAAATTCTTCCCAGGGGTCAGGCAGAATTTGCTTTAAACCCAGGGATATTCTCTCTGTTTCCCTATCGATTTTGAGAACCTGTACTTTTATTTCTTCCCCTTCTTTCAAAACTTTAGATGGGTGCTCAATGCGCCCCCAGGACATCTCTGATATATGAAGAAGACCCTCTATACCACCGATATCTACAAAAGCCCCAAAGTCAACTATTTTTGTTACTTTGCCGGTAACTACATCATTTTCCTCTGTTGAATTGAGGGTCTTTTCTTTGAGTTCCTTTTGCTCCTCTTCCAACACTTTTCGCCGGGAAAGAACAACATTGGTACTCTTTCTTTCCACCTCCAGAACTTTCATCTCCACTTCCTGACCAACAAATTGTTCAAGATCTTCAACATATTCTATGGCTACATGAGAAGCAGGGATAAACCCTCTCACACCTATGTCAACGACCAATCCTCCTTTAACTACTTTGGAAACAACTCCTTTGATATTACTATTCTCTTTACTGGCTTCAGCTATCCTCGTCCAGGCTTCCTCCAGGTCTGCTCTCCTTTTGGAAAGCCTTGCAACGCCATCTTCTTCAAGACCTAAGAAGTATACCTCAATTTCCTGCCCGGAAGAAACAATATCTTGAGGATCCTGGACAGAAGAATAATCCAATTCTCTCAGAGGTACAAAACCTTCTGTTTTATAACCGATATCCACAAAAACACCATCTTCCTTAATTTCAACTACCTTACCGGTAATTACCTGCCCTTTCTGCAAATCTTTTATTGCGTCACTATATTTAAGGGCCTCTTCTTCCTCCATGGGATGCCCTTCTGCTTCAGGTGTTTTTGTTTCTTCTTCGGACCCAATTATCTCTTCTATCTTTTCCTCCTCAACTGCCATCTCTTCTTCTTGCCTTTCTTCTTCAACTTTTATTTCTTCTTCCTGAGCTGCAGGTTTTTCTTCCTTCTGCTCCGGTATTTCTTCAGCAATTTCTTCTAGTTCTTCCTGAACATCTTCAGTTTCTTCTTCCTGAGTTGCAGGTTTTTCTTCCTTCTGCTCCGCTATTTCTTCAGCAATTTCTTCTTGTTCTTCCTGAACATCTTCAGTTTCTTCTTCCTGAGCTGCAGGTACATCCATTTCTTCTTCTTTTTCTTGAGTGTCTTCTTGAACTACTTCCTCCTGGGAAGTATCTCCTTCCTCTTCTTCCTCAGGGATTTCTTCACCCTTTGAAGTTTCGGGGCTTTCCTCTCCTTCTTTATCTTCAGAAGGTTTCCCCTCTTCTCTTTCCTCTACTTTCTCCTGTTCTTCTTCGTTTTCTCTTTTACCTTTCATCTCGTCCTCCAGACTACACATAAATTCCTCGACCTCCTTAATAATCCAGTCCGGCGTTGATGCCCCTGCAACAATACCGACAGAATGAATATTATTAAACCAGTTGCAATCTATATCATCAGGCCTCTGAATATGAAAGGTTGTGGCGCCTGTTTTTTTGCATTCTTCTGCCAGATTTTTAGTATTAGAACTGTTATAACCTCCTACAACCAGAACCAAATCTACTTGTTTTGCTAGCTCTTTTGCTTTTTTTTGTCTTGTACTGGTAGTTGTACATATTGTGTTATAAACTTGTACTTCCTTCGCTTTTGGTAAAATTTCTGCCACTACTTTTTGAAATACACTGATATTTTTGGTGGTTTGAACCACAACCGCTAATTTTTTACGAAGAACAAGACCCTGCAATTCTTTTTCAGAATTAACCACAATAGAATCATGTCCTCCATAACCGATAATGGCCTGAACTTCAGGATGTTTTTTATCTCCAACTACAATTAACTGATAGCCATTTTTTGTGACTCTTTCACTGATAACTTGAATTTCCCTGACGAATGGACAGGTGGCATCAACAATTTTCCAACCTGATGAAAGAAACTTGTCAAATATATCCGGACTTACACCATGTGAACGTAGTATTACAGTGCCGGGTTTATCTGGTAAACTCTCCATATCTTCAACAAGAGTTACCCCCATACCCCGTAGTTTTTCTGTAATATCAGGATTGTGAATAAGAGGTCCAAGAGTTATGATCGGTCTAGGATTGGCATTATCTTGAGCCGCATCAATAGCTATTTTTACTGCTCTTTTTACGCCAAAGCAAAAACCAGCATTTTCCGCAACACTAATACGCAAATTTCTTCCTCCAACTGTTCAGACTCCAAAAACCTCTAAATTATTTAGTTCTATATAAGCTGAATCATATCCTCTTTTTCGGGCAAACAATCATGCTAATGATCTTACTTTATCCATCATTGCTTCTGCCTGTCTTTGGATTTCTTCCCTGGTAAGTTCTCCTTCCAAACCATCCACTGAAGATGTTTTCCCTATAGCAACCTTTATTGGTCTTTTCCAACCATTTAGATCAATAAAAACAGGAAGAACCTTTACACCTGTCTTCTTAACTATCTGCACTATACCTCCCTTAGCTCTTCCTGAAACACCTGCACGTTGCCGGGTCCCTTCAGGAAACATACAAATAACATTACCATTTTTAAGCTTATTAACAGCAATTGCTATGGCCCGTCGGTCTGGCCTCCCTCTCCGGACAGGAAAAGTCCCTATACTGAGAAAGATCCAGCGGAAAAACAAATTCTTAAAAAGTTCTTCTTTAGCCATGAAATGTACCTGATGGGGATACATAACCACGCCAACCAGGGTAGGGTCAAGAAAATGCTGATGGTTAGAAATTATCATAAAAGGCCCGTTATCAGGAATATTTTCTTTACCTGTTACTTTTAATCCATAAAATAATTTAAAAACAATAAAGAAAAAACTGAAGATCATCCAGTAGATTGCTTTTCCCAGGATGCTTGTCCCACTACCCATTATTTTTTACCTCCTCTACCAGCCCGGCAATCTTCTCTATAACTTCATTAATTGTCAAATCTGAAGTGTCCAGAAATATAGCATCCTCAGCAGGATTGAGAGGTCCTGTTTCTCTGGTGGAATCAATTTTATCCCGGTGCTTGATTCCCTTCTGGACCTCGTCCAGTTTTGCTTTTCTATTAGCATCAACCAGCTGATAATAACGTCTTTTAGCCCTTATATCAGGAGATGCAGAAAGAAAAATCTTCAAATCTGCCTCTGGGAAAACACAGGTTCCAATATCTCTACCTTCAAGCACCGCTTTCCCCCTGCTGCCAAGCTGCTGTTGGATTTCTATAAGCACTTCTCGCACTTCTTTGATCCGAGAAATTTCGGAAACATTTTTCTCTACCAACTCGCTTCTCAGTTTATCAGTAATATCTTCTCCAAAACAATATATCCTGTTGTTTTTAATCTCCATTTTTAGAGATCTAATAAACTTTACTATCCTTTCATTATCGTTAATATGGCGATCTTCCCGGATGACACAGAAAGTTACTGCTCTATACATGGCACCTGTATCAATATAAGTATAGCCCAGTTTTTCTGCTAGAAGACGAGCAATTGTGCTTTTTCCTGCCCCAGCAGGACCATCTATTGCAACTATTAAACCTCTTTTCCCCGAGACCATAGCTCCCCTCCAGATCCAATTAGTTTTATTCTACAATGCT
>PUNT01000095.1 GCA_003551905.1 Halanaerobiales bacterium | reverse complement strand
TGACACTTATAAAAACAACTCTTTTGAATACCAGAGTTTGCCCGGGCGAGTTCTCCACCTTGATGGAGATCAGGACTATTTTAAAAAATGCATGGACCGGTATAGGGAATTGAATATTGAGGTAGAGGGGGCTCATGTGCCGGAAGAGGAACAACCTCAGGTGATTGAGAGGCTCCTTGCCCGTGTAAAACCGGATTTATTAGTGGCAACCGGCCATGATGGTGTTTTTAAGGAGAAAAAAAATTCCCTGAACCTGGATGACTATTATAATTCCCGGTATTATGTGGAAACAGTCAGGAAAGCCAGAGTCTATGAATGGAACAGGGATTCCTTGATTATATTCGCTGGCGCCTGTCAATCTCTCTATGAAGAATTGATAAAAATTGGCGCCAATTTTGCCAGTTCCCCGGACCGGGTGATGATTCATGCTTTCGATCCCCTGCTGGTAGCGAAAGCCATTGCTTTTACCTCCATCAGTGAGGTTATTGATCCGGGCCGGGTTATTGCCAGCACTATTTCTGGAGTCAAAGGTATTGGAGGTATAGAAACCTGGGGTAGGTTCAGGTTGGCTCTGCCTCCTATCAGCTAAAAAAGGCCCCCTGGTTTCAAACAGGGGGCCTTTTCAGCATGTGATACTAATTGGAAGCTGTTGTGTCCAGCTCTTTTTTCTTGGTTTGCCAGGTATTGTAGCCAATTATTATTATACCGATGCCGCAGAGGAATACAATGGTTCCAATTATAACCAGTGGCCAGTTACCTGCTGGGATGTGGGTGTTTATGACTTCCCAGGCCATAGCAACCATGGAGGTTATGATCATGATAATAAATGGTATGATGTAGTGTTTTGTTGGTCTTCTCAGGGAGAAGAGGAATATTGATGCTGCCAGGAGTGCCAGAGCGGCCAGTATCTGGTTGGTGGCACCGAAGAGAGGCCACAGGACCATGCCATAGCCAGAAAGGGCCAGCAAGGCTATGACAATCCAGCCGGGGAAGAGTGAGATGGTTCTATCCTGCAGGAATTTTGGCAACCCGAAAGTTCGGGAGAATTCCACCACGGCAATACGGGTGAAACGCATGGCTGAGTCCAGTGTGGTCATGGCAAAGCTCTTGGCTACGACTGCCAGGAATGCTGCACCATATATTGCCGGGATACCCAGGGCAGCTACAAAGGTTGAACCTCCTTCTGCCCAGATGGTAGGCCAGGCTGCTCGTCCCCAGACATCGTACCATTCTGCATAGCCAACAGCACCCAGCCCCACTACTGCAGTGAGAAGGGCGATTACTGCCAGGTAACCTTCACCCAGCATGGCTCCATAGCCAATAGGCCGGGCATGGGCTTCATTTTCGATTTGCTTGGGTGTTGTACCGCTTCCAACAACCGAGTGCCAGCCCGATATGGCCCCGCAGGCTATGGTGATCATGACAAAGGGCCAGATAGGCGGAGCTCCTTCAGGTGCCCAGTTGATGGCTGGCGCTGCCAGTTCTGCTTCGCCAGCAAAGGTGAAGACCAGCACTCCCAGGCTGGCAACCACCAGAGCAATGATGAGCTGAATTCCATTGATGAAGTCCCGGGGCTGTACCAGGAGCCATACCGGCAACCTGGCAGCAAACAGCATGTAGATCAGGAGAATCCAGATCCATGTTCTGTATGTTAGCTCCAGGGGATACATTGTTCCGATCCAGATGAAGAAGTACATAATTGCCACAGCAACAACTGAAGCCAGGACTATGTTAACTTTCCATTTTTTCCGGATCATGAGACCAATGATCATGGCCAGGGGTATTTCAATCCAGACTGAATAGACTGCTGCCGGGAAAGAGGATGCCAGAATTGCAATTACATGGGCAAAGACCGCTGTCACCAGTACCAGAAGGAAGAATACCACCAGGTACATGAGCTGCATGGCTCGCCGGCCCAGAATGTCCTGTAAATAGTCAGCAATACCTCTGCCCTGATGCCGTAGAGAAATAACCAGGGAACCAAAATCATGGACAGCACCAAGGAAGATTGTTCCCAGAATAATCCAGAGAAGTGCAGGTAGCCATCCCCAGATGGCAGCAACAACCGGGCCAACTATAGGGGCTGCACCGGCGATGGAGGTGAAGTGATGTCCCAGGACGATGTGTTTTTTAGTAGGAACAAATTCAAAGCCATCATCAAACTCCTGGGCCGGAGTTTTTCTGCTGGGATCCAGTTTCCAGATCTTCTCCGAAAGGAATTTGGCGTAAAACCGATAAGCTAAAATATAACAGATCAGTGCAATTACAATAAAGAGAAGAGCATTCAAGAAAACCAACCTCCTTTGGAATTTTTTTAAAAAACCGGTTTGTCCTTTTCCACCTCCTTTTTCTTAATATTTAGTCAATTTAGCGCCTCATTTTTTACAGCTAAAAGACTAACTTACATTAAAAGAAATAAATGGTATTATACATTTATTATATAAGACACCTTTTTTTTTGTCAAATACTTCCCTCAGAGCGATATCCAATCAAGGATTTTATGCCATTAATATCGAAATATTCTGTATCAGTAAAAAAAGGAGGGTTGGATAAAATGGAAAGGGAAATTGGCGAATTGAAACAACCTCATCGTATTCTTTTAGGACCCGGTCCCAGCACTTTGGATTACAGGGTTTTGCGCGCCATGACCACTCCAGTGGTAGGTTATATGGATCTCACCTTTCTCCATGTCATGGATGAAACCACAGAACTTCTAAGATATGTTTTTAAGACTGAAAATGAAAAAACTCTGGTACTATCAGGAAGCGGTACAGCAGGGATGGAAGCCTCTTTGATGAACCTCATTCAGAAAGGAGACCGGGTTCTGGTAGGAGTTGCTGGTTATTTCAGCCAGCGCATAAGTGAAATAGTTAAACGCTGCGGAGGAGAACTAATAACAGTTGAAGCCCCGTGGGGCCAGATCATAGAGCCAGGAGAAATGAAAGAAGCCCTGGATAAATATGAGCCTCCAGTTGTTTTTATGGTCCACGGAGAAACATCTACCGGAATAGAGCAACCCCTGGCGGAAATAGGTGCAATGGTAAGGGAAAGAGGTGTTATCTTCGGGGTTGATAGTGTTGCTTCTTTAGGAGGAGTGCCAGTTGAAACAGATGAATGGAATATTGACATAATTTACAGTGGCAGTCAGAAATGCCTTGGTGCACCTCCGGGCGTTGCCCCTGTTTCCATCAATGAACGAGCCTGGCAGAAGATCAGCTCCAGAGCAGCAATTCCCAGCTTTTATTTGGATCTTAATCTCATCTGGAAGTACTGGGGTTCAGAGAGAGTATATCATCACACTCCTCCCATGTCCCTCATTTATGGGTTGCGAGAAGCGTTGCGCATAATAGAGGAGGAAGGGCTGGAAGGACGATTTAAGAGACATGAGATAAACTCCCAGGCCCTTTTGGCAGGCCTGGGAGCCATGGGTTTTTCTCCCTTTGCTCAAGAGGGATATGGTTTGGTTACTCTTAATGCCATAGAAGTCCCAGAGGATATTGATGAAGGTACAGTTAGGAAGAGATTATTGGATGAATACAATATTGAGATTGTGGGAGGACTGGGCCCCCTGGCTGGCAAGATCTGGCGAATTGGACTCATGGGTACTTCCAGCACTCGTAACAATGTTCTCACCATCCTGGCAGCCCTGGAGAACATTTTAACTGATATGGATAAACCTCCTGCTGCCTCTGGGGTTAGCGCAGCTGTAGAAGTTTATAGAAAGAAAGCCAGGTAGTAGCAGAAAGCAGGAAAAGAAAAAAGACCTGCTTGCGGGAAAAATCAAGCAGGTCTTTTTTCTTTTCCTCTACTTTTTACCCAATAGCTTGTGTGCCTCCTTAAGGTGATTGATGATTTCAATACCCTGAGGGCATGCATTTTCGCATTCGCCGCATTCAATACAGAGGGAAGCATCTTTTTCCAGTTCAATCATCATACCATAAAATCGCCGGGATTGTTCCTCGGTGCCGAAGGCAACTGCATTGTTGTAGAACTGGAGTATGCCCCTTATGTTAACTCCAGATGGGCAGGGCATGCAATAACCGCAGGCAGTGCAGTTAGCTTTTATCCTGGTATTGAGATAATCCCTGACTTTTTCAATTACTTCTTTTTCTTCTTTAGCCAGAGAACCGGGCAGGGCATGATTTACAACTTCAACATTTTCCTTTACCTGTTCCATGGTGCTCATGCCACTGAGAATACAGGTAATATTGGGATTGTTGCAAACCCAACGCAAAGCAAGCTCTGCAGGAGTTTTTTTCAATCCGGACCTGTTAATGATTTCTTGGGCCTCCTGAGGAAGCTTATCGCCCAGTTGTCCTCCCAGCAAAGGCTCCATTACAATAACAGAGATGTCCTTTCCCCTGGCATAATTAAGTCCCTGGGTTCCAGCTTGAAAATTTTCGTTCATATAATTGTACTGAATCTGGCAAAAATCCCAGGGAAAGTCATCAATTATTTTTTTAAAAGTATCCAGCCCATCATGAAAAGAGAAGCCGGCATATTCAATCTTACCTTTATTCAGAGCTTCCTCCAGAAACGGAATTACTCCCAGCTCTTTCAACTTTGGCCAGGAATTTTGATTCAAAGCGTGCAGGAGATAAAAATCAATGCAGTCAGTTTTTAGGTTTTCCAGCTGTTCCTCCAGGTACTGGTTGAAGTCTTCTTCCTTCTCGATCTTCCAGGTAGGTAACTTGGTGGCCAGGTAAACTTTTTCCCGGTAACCATCTTCCAGGATTTCACTAACTATTCGCTCGCTTTCACCTCCATGATATGCATAGGCTGTATCAATGTAATTTACCCCTCTGTCTATAGAATATCGAACCATTTTCCTGGCTTCTTCTTCATCTACAATAGCAGGATCATCTCCATCTCCTGTCAGGGGAAAGCGCATACAACCAAATCCCAGAACGGATAACTGCACATCAGAATTTGCCAGTTTTCTGTACTGCATTTTAAATCACCTCAGTTTTTTCTTATCATGAATAGTACTTACTATAAAATTTTAATTTTTCCTCCTACTTATTTGAAAGAACTGGCTGTAAATGCAAAAATTGAAATTAATTTCGCTATTTTTCTTGACATCAGCGGTGATGCATGGTAAAATTATAAGTTTTCCTTGACGAATAAGAGGGTTTTTGCTATAATTGTAGAAGTGGTGAAGAAAGGTGGTTTCTGATGGCAAATAATATTCTGCAGGAAATCAAGTCAGATCTTGATTCTTGGGTAGGGAAGAAAGTTCGCCTGAAGGCCAATAAGGGACGGAGGAAGGTTTTACAGAAAGATGGTATACTGGAGAAAACATATCCCAACATCTTTGTGGTGATGGTAGATGAGGAGGAATATCCTCGCAGGCTGTCTTTCTCCTATGCTGATATTTTAACCGAAACCGTTGAAATAATGGTTCCAGAGCAAAAAATAAGAATTGGTTGTGTGAATGTATAGAAAGTTTCAAGCTAACCCTGGCTGTGGCCGGGGTTTTTTTACGTTATTCACTAATAGTGATCTATCTGAATATCCTGATAGAGATATGCGGACCTGGTAAAAATTTAAGGCAAATTATTATGGTGATATAGGTGGGAGGAATATCTTTGAAAGGACTGATACTTGCCGGTGGCAGAGGAACTCGCCTGCGGCCCCTGACCCACACTCATGCCAAGCAACTAATTCCTGTTGGCAATAAACCTATCCTGTTTTATGGGCTGGAGGCCCTGGCTGAGGCTGGAATCAGAGAAGTAGGAATAATTGTCGGGGATACCCAGAAAGAAATAGAAGCAGCAGTAGGGGATGGCCGCTCTTGGGGCATTAAAGTCACCTATATAAAACAGGATGAACCACTGGGGCTGGCCCATGCCGTAAAAGTTGCCCAGCCATTTCTTAAAGATTCCCCCTTTGTCCTGTACCTGGGAGACAATTTACTTTTGAATGGTATCAAACCTTTTGTAGAAGCCTTTCGGTCCGGAAAACCCCAGGCATTAATACTCCTGACCCCTGTAAACAATCCCAGTCTCTTTGGTGTGGCAGAAATAAGAGAGGATGGCAAGGTGGTGAATCTGGAGGAAAAGCCCTGTGATCCCAAATCAAATCTGGCCCTGGTAGGTGTTTATATTTTTCAGGAGGACATTTTCCTGGCCATTGAAGGGCTTAAACCTTCCTGGCGAGGGGAGTACGAAATTACCCATGCCATTCAACGTCTTCTAGATCAGGGAAAAACAGTTTTGCCCTTTACAGTAAGTGGCTGGTGGAAGGATACAGGCCGGCCAGAGGATCTCCTGGAAGCTAATACCATAATTCTGGATCAGATTAAAGGTGATGTTAAAGGGGAGATTGTGGAAAGTTCAGTTCAGGGGCGGGTTGTAGTTGAAAAAGGAGCAAAAATAACTGAAAGCACTGTCCGGGGACCAGCTGTAATTGGTAGCGGGGTTTTTATAAAAGGTTCCTTTATAGGACCATATACTTCCCTGGCTTGTGGTGTCCGGATAATAAACACGGAAATAGCAGGTTCTATAGTAATGGCCGATTCCTGCTTGCAGGACGTTCAGCCCCGGATTGAAGATAGCATCATTGGCCAAAATGCTCTGGTCAACACCATATCTACTCTGCCCAGAAGTTTGAAGCTTACCCTGGGTGATCATTGTCAGGTAGAATTGCAAAAGGTTGATTATTATTGATGGATTTTTTCAATATAATATGACAGGAGGATTTTGAGGAGGGAGCTCTTTTGAAATATGTTATTTTTCCAGGAAGTGAGGATAGTACTGAGCCTAGTCTTTATGTGGCCTATAGATGGGCGGAGGGACTTGCTGCCCGGGGTAATGAGGTGGAACTGGCTGTTTCATTTCTGAAGCCAGAAATGGACCTGGATTTAAGAAATATAAAGGTAAAACTGATCATCAGTGGGGAAGAAAAAAGGTCCACAGGTGACGCTTACTTTTTTACTGAAGTTCCCGCAGATAATTGTCTTGAATCCTATCAGGGTTTAAACTTTGTCCTCTGGAACAGGTATGCCCCTCCCCCTGATCTCAATAATGGCAAATTAGTTTGTTTTTCCCGGCTTTTACAGGAATTTGTTGAAGAGCATTATTCAGGTGAGATTATATACATACCTCCTGCTCTGGATCAGAGAATTTTCCAGCTGCAGCCCCTGGCAGAAGAGGTCAAGATGGAGAACAAAATACTGTTCATGGGGAATGAAAATTCCCCGGTTGAATTTAAGCAAACTTTAAAAGCACTGGATCTTCTGTGCTCCTCACTACCAGATCTAAAACTCTACTACTGGGGCATGAAAGAGCAGGATCACATTTCCAGAACCCCGGCCGAAAGGATAGAACTGCCGAGCAGACTGGTAGAAAGACTCAGATTGTTCTATGGCCTGAAAGCAGTTATATGGTCCTGCCCGGGGGATGCAAGAGCTTTTATACCGTACCCCCTGGAGGTTATGGCAGCTGGTCGCCCTCTTATCTGTTATACACTCCGGGGTATGGATGATATTCTGTTACCGGGAAAGAATTGTACCTATCTTTCACCTGTCAGTTCCCCTGAGCAGATAACAGTGGAGATTCTCAGGATTCTCCGCCTGGGACAGTTGAGAGAGCAGCTTATTGCTAGAGGCAGACAGGATTTGAGAAGCTACAACCTGGAGGTATCAGCCAGTGAAATCGAGAGGGCCACACTAAATATTATGGGTTTAAAGGATAAAGGTGAAGGGATACCTGTTGCTGTTCCTCAGGGAGAAGAAGTGGATATTGTGATAGTTAATCACAACACCCGAGACCTCCTGGAAAAATGTTTGGAGAGTATCAAGGATAATACAGAATATCCTCACCGGCTAATTGTTGTGGACAATGGGAGTTCTGATAGCAGCAAGGATTACCTTAATTCACAACCTGAAGTGCTGACAATATTTAATGAAACTAATGAAGGCTATGCCCGGGCCTGTAACAAAGGCGCAGTTGCCGGCCGGGGAAAATATATTCTTTTTCTCAACACTGATGTTGAAGTAACGCCCGGCTGGCTGGAAAGAATGGTAAAATGTGCCCGGTCCCATGAAAGAGTTGCTGTTGTGGGGCCCAAGATGGTCAATGAAGATGATCTAATAGTAGGGGCTGGTGTTACTGAATTGAGTGATGTGTGTTCGCCCCGGGGCTGGAAAGAACCGGATGGAGAAAGTGTTTTTGCCCGGGAGGAAGAAGTCATAAATGTTAGCGGTGCCTGCTACCTGATTAAACGAGAGCTTTTACCACGACTGGGTCTTTTTGATGAACGCTTCTTTTTCTACTATGAAGAGACGGATTACTCCCTCCGGGCCAGGGAAAAAGGCTACCGGGTAATGTACTGTCCCCAAGCTAAGATCATTCATCAGCATGAAGGCAGTTTAAAGGAAATTGACCGTAATCTCCGCAACAAGTATTTTGCCATGAGCCGCCAGTTATTCACCAGTAAGTGGCAGGAACTACTGGCAGGTGAAGAAAAAAGGTCTTTTAAAAAAAACATACTGGTTCTGGGTCTTATTCCCTGGAACATGCGTTATCAGAGACCTCAGCAACTTTTAACCCGTTTTGCTCAGCAGGGTTATAGAGTTCTCTACGTGAATCCCTACTGCTCTGCAGAAGGATTAAAGGAGTACAAAAAAAATCTCTATACTTATTCCCCCCCGGGTTACGGTAGGGCAATCTTAAATCTCCGTTACCGGGAAAACAGGCAAAAAATGGCCCAGCATATCAAAAAGGCTCTTAGGGGACTGGGAATGGAGAACCCCGTATTGTGGGTGGATGCTCCTTACTGGGAACCCCTTATAATGTTCTTTGAATATAATCTCTTATTTTATAATTGCATGGACGCTTATGGAGAATTTATCGATCTCAAGAGCCACCCCTCTCTGGAGATGGAGGAGCGGAGACTGGTGAAAATTTCTGACCTGATTATTACCCCATCCAGAACGCTCTACGAAGAAAAGAAAGAAGAAAATGCCAGTACATTTTATATTCCCAATGGAGCTGATAATGAGACCTTCAATTCTGTTGCTGATGAGGTTTTTACTCTGCCCTCAGAGATAAGGGGACTGGAGGAACCCATAATTCTCTATTATGGAGCCATAGCCGGCTGGTTTGATATAGAGCTCATGGAGGGGCTGGCTGAAAGGATGAAGAAGGGTTCTTTGGTCCTTTTAGGAGAAGTAACAGTTGATGTATCTGAACTGGAGGAAAATTCCCGGGTATTCCTGCTGGGTGAAAAGGATTACTGGGATCTTCCAGCCTTTTTGCAAGGCGCTCACCTATGTATAATTCCTTTCTGCAAGAACAGGCTCACAGAAGCCACTGACCCGGTTAAAGTTTATGAATATCTGGCAGCTGGCCGGCCGGTGATATCGGTAAAATTGCCGGAACTGGAAAGATTTTCTGATGTAATTACCTTAGCAGACGGTGATGACTTTATAACAGCAGTCCTGAAATTTATTGATGCATACCCTCAGGGGTTACCGGAGGATGAAAGGAAAATACTGCAGTCAAGGGTAAAGGAAGAGGACTGGGAGAAACGGGTTCAGGATATTGCCCAGCTCTGGGGGCAGGAGGATATGGGGAGGGAGGAAGAGGAAGGAGAAGAACAGGAACAAATAGAGGAAAACCAAAGAGAGAGGACTGTCCTGGCGGATGAGGATGAGAAATTAGCTGGAGAAGATAATTATTGGGGCAGGATAAAGGAGTGGTTCAGCACTCTGCTTTGGGGGAAAAATTGAGCAAAATATTCCCGGGATGCATATTATATAGCAATTATCATGGTGAGGAATGGAGCTATGGAACTTCTTAACAGAGTGAGCAAAGGAATCTTTAGGACCGGTATTCTGGGGATGGGCTATGTGGGGCTCCCCCTGGCTATTGCTCTGGCAAGTAAAGGTCTTAAGGTTTTTGGTGTGGATACTGATTTTCAGAAGATAGCTAATTTGAAAAGAGGAAACTCACATGTTCTGGGAGTGGAAAGGAAAAAACTTTTGGATTATCAAGCCCGGGGTTTGCTCTTTTTTTCTCAGCCCTCTGATCCTGTCTACAGGGAAATTGATATTTTCTGTCTGACAGTTCCTACTCCACTAACTGAGGCCTATGAACAGGATCTCTCCTATCTTAAAGCTGCTATGATGGATCTTCTGCCTCATGCAGGAGAAAAGCTGGTGATTCTGGAGAGTTCTTCGTACCCGGGAACCACAGAAGAATTGCTGTTACCTTTACTGGCCCGGAAGTGGGGTCAAGTTGGGGAAGATTTTTTTCTGGCCTGTTCGCCGGAGAGAGTTGATCCGGGTAATAAGCGCTACAATTTTTTTAACACCCCCCGGGTTGTGGGAGGTGTCACAGAAAATTGTTTGCAACTGGCCATGTCTTTTTATGGGCATCTGGGCTGCCCTCTGTTGCCTGTTGGGAATCCCCGAACAGCAGAGATGGCAAAATTACTGGAGAACTCATTTCGGGCAGTCAATATAGCTCTCATCAACGAGCTGGGTAGGTACTGTCATAGAGCAAAGCTGGACATATGGGAGGTTGTTGAGGTAGCAGCAAGTAAACCATTCGGCTTTAAACCTTTTTATCCTGGTCCGGGGGCAGGTGGTCATTGTATACCTGTGGACCCCCTCTATCTAATGTGGGATAGCAGGAGAAAAGGTTTTCCCCTGCGTTTTATTAATCTGGCCTGGGAGTTTAATCTGGAGCAACCAGAATATATTGTTAATAGGCTTAAAGATGAACTGGATTCTAGGGGTATGACTGTTAAAGGAACAAAATTTTTAATTCTGGGCATAACCTACAAAGAAAATGTGGCTGATCTTCGGGAATCCCCGGCTCTTTACATCATGGAAAAGCTAAGGGGCATGGAGGCAGAAGTAAGTTATTCTGATCCTTATGTTGATGAACTGCAACTGGGAGGTAAAAAACTAAAAAGCAAGGCAGTGGAAGCAGAAGTACTCAAAGATATCCACTGTGCTGTTTTCATAACAGCCCACAGTGCTTTTAATACTGATTTCATCCGCAAACACTGCCCCCTCATATTTGATTGTCGCAATATCATGAAGAAGGGGAAGAATGTTGTCACCCTCTAGCAGTGGATTGAGTATTCTAATTACCAATAATGAGCTGGGGGCCCTGGGTGGCACTGAAACTTATACCTATCTTTTGGCCAAAAGCTTAAAAGAAAGGGGATGGTTGGTGGAAGTTTTTTCTCCCCAGCTTGGTTATGCAGCAGAAAGAATCAGTT
>PUNT01000118.1 GCA_003551905.1 Halanaerobiales bacterium | reverse complement strand
GCACCCTGGTTATAGCTGCTGTCAGGGTTGTCTTACCGTGGTCAATGTGACCGATTGTTCCCACGTTCACGTGGGGCTTTCTCCTCTCAAATTTTGCTTTAGCCATTTTTGTTCATCCTCCCTATTTCTAATTTCCAGCTAAATTCTCACCATTTCCCTGGCAATGCTGTGGGGAATTTCTGAGTAGTGAGAGAATTGCATTACATAGGTTGCCCTTCCCTGAGTCTTGGACCGCAGGTCTGTGGCATAACCGAACATCTCCGCCAGGGGAACGTTAGCTTTAATAACTTTTGCGCTAGCCCGGGAAGTTATCCCTTCAATTCTTCCCCGCCGTCCGTTTAAATCACCCATAACATCACCCATGTATTCTTCTGGGGTAATAACTTCTACTTTCATTATTGGTTCTAAAAGAATGGGATGGGCTTTTTTTGCTGCATCTTTCATAGCCATGGAACCAGCAATTTTAAAAGCAAGTTCTGAAGAGTCTACCTCGTGAAAAGAACCATCAATGAGTTCAACCTTAAAGTCAACTATGGGGTAACCGGCAAGAACACCGCTATCAGCTGCTTCCCTTACACCATCCTCTACAGCATGGATGAACTCTTTAGGGATAGCACCTCCTACAGTTTTATCTGTAAAAATGACCCCTTCACCGCTGGGCAGAGGTTCCAGGTTTATCTTCACCACTCCATATTGCCCACGTCCACCGGACTGGCGGATATAGCGGCCTTCAACACTTCGAACTACTTCCTTGATGGTTTCCCGGTAAGCAACCTGTGGCTTCCCAATATTGGCGCTGACATTGAATTCCCGCAGCATCCGGTCAAGAATTACCTCCAGGTGCAATTCCCCCATACCGGAAATTATTGTCTGGCCGGTTTCATCGTCAATTTTAACCTGAAAGGTAGGATCTTCTCTGGAAAGGCGTTCAAGGGCCATGGAAAGCCGGTCCTGATCAGCCTTGGTCCGGGGCTCAATAGCCTGGTCGATGACCGGAATTGGAAATTCCATGGATTCCAGGAGTATCTTGCTGGTTTCATCGCTAAGGGTTTCACCGGTACCGGTGCTCTTGAGACCAACAAGACCAGCAATATCACCAGGTAAAAGTTCTTTTCTTTCCTCCCGGTGATTGGCATGCATCTGCAGTATGCGACTCAATCTTTCCTTCTTAGCAGTATTAACATTATATATATAAGAACCAGCTTTTAAAGTACCCGAGTATACCCTTACAAAAACCAGGTTTCCCACATAAGGGTCATTCATTATCTTAAATGCCAGCGCTGAAAATGGCTCTTCCTCATCAGGGTAACGTACTATTTCCTCGCCACTATCAGGATGTATTCCCTTTACCGGTGGTACATCTTCCGGAGAAGGAAGATAGTCGATAATGGCATTGAGAAGAGGCTGAACTCCCTTATTCTTGAATGCTGAACCACAAAGGACAGGAACTAATTGTGCATCCAGAACACCCGCTCGAAGAGCATTTTTCATCTCCTCTTCTTCTATGGGGCTTTCATTAAGATATTTCTCCATGATGTTATCATCCAGCTCAGCCAGAGCTTCCACCAGATTATCCCGGTATTCCTGGGCTCTGAGTTCAAGGTTCTCCGGGATGGGTTCCCAGTGGAACTGTGTCCCGATTTCATTATCATAAATCAAAGCCTCCATCTTTACCAGGTCAATTATACCGCGGAAATCCTCTTCTGCTCCCACTGGGATCTGTACCGGAATAGCCATTGCTCCCAATCTCTTTCTGATCATATCAACAACATTATAAAAATCAGCACCAATCCGGTCCATCTTGTTAATAAATGCTATCCGGGGAATATGGTAGCGGTCAGCTTGCCGCCAGACAGTTTCTGATTGAGGCTCAACACCACCTACGCTGCAGAACAGAGCAATAGCCCCATCCAAGACTCGCAAGCATCTCTCCACTTCCATAGTAAAGTCCACATGCCCGGGTGTATCTATTATATTTATTCGATGCTCTCGCCAAAAAAAGCTGGTAGCAGCAGAAGTAATGGTTATTCCCCTCTCCTGCTCCTGCTCCATCCAGTCCATGACTGCTGAACCTTCATCAACCTCACCCATCTTGTGAACCCGACCGGTATAATAAAGTATTCTTTCTGTAGTAGTTGTTTTTCCGGCGTCAATATGGGCCATGATCCCTATATTGCGCACTCTTCTATATTTTCCTGGGGCCATGACCTCAACCTCCTTCAGTTCCCCAATTCTAACCTTTACCACCTGTAGTGAGCAAAAAGTTTGTTGGCTTCAGCCATCTTGTGCACATCTTCTTTCTTTTTGACAGCTGCTCCTTCTCCCCGATAAGCGTCAACTATTTCACCAGCCAGCCTTTCTTCCATTCCGCGTTCGCCCCTCTTTCGGGCTGCTTGGATTATCCATCTGAGTCCCAGGGCAATGCGGCGGTCAGCGTTGACTTCTACCGGCACCTGATATGTGGAACCCCCAACCCGGCGGGACTTAACCTCCAGCACCGGCATTGCGTTCTTCAGGGCTTTTTCAAAAACCTGCAGGGGTTCTTCATCAGCCACCTTTTCCTCTACTATATCCATTGCTGAGTAAAATATTTTTTCTGCCAGGATTTTTTTCCCATCCCACATTAGGGCATTGATGGCCCTGGTTACCATTCTGTTATTAAATACGGGGTCCATTTCCCTAACTCTTTTCTGGGCTCTTCCTTTTCTACCCATCTATTTCCCCCCTTACTTCTTGGGTTTTTTCGCACCATATTTTGAGCGTCCGCGCCGTCTTTCATCAACACCTGCTGTATCCAAAGCTCCCCTGACAATGTGATAACGAACACCTGGGAGATCCTTTACCCTGCCACCTCGAATGAGAACAACCGAGTGTTCCTGCAGATTATGACCTTCCCCCGGGATATAAGCTGTTACTTCATAACCATTGGTCAGGCGGACCCGGGCAACTTTCCGCAGGGCGGAATTAGGTTTTTTAGGAGTGGCGGTAGAAACCCTGACACATACGCCTCGTTTTTGCGGCGATCTCTGCAGGGCCGGCGCTTTATCTTTCTTGCGAACTTCTTTGCGCCCCTGGCGCACCAGTTGATTTATTGTTGGCAAAACATCCACCTCCTTCACTAACAAATATAGCCCCCCTGCAAGCGCAAGAGGGGCTAAAAGGGATATCTCCCTCTACCTGGGGGTTTTAAGCCCCTCTCCAAATGTTCTTTTTGGAGAGTTAAATTTTACTGGTTATTCTTAAGCATCGCTGCAGTAGCTGATCCAACATCAATGCCGCAGGCCTCTCCCAACCTGGCTTTAGACTCTACCATTTCCAGGGTAACATCCTTTTCCTGACAGGCCTGTTCTACCTGCTCTCTTATATGAGAGTCGGCATCGTTGGCAAGAAAAACCACTTCTGCCTTATCCTTTTGGATTACCTTCAGGGTTTGCTTTAACCCAACAACCCGTTTACTATTCCGGCGTAACTGGCCTTTCATTGCACCTTTACTCCTTTTTCAAAGACACCTTTAGTATTTTACCATCCTCCAAACACTCTGTCAACTACTTCCTCCTACAATATCACCAGTAGAGGATTTAACTTCTTCAGTTTCTTCCAGGGATTCTTCTTCTTCCAACTCTTCATCTTCTGGTAATTCAGGAACAATCAGCTCAATGTCTCGATAACGGCGCATACCGGTGCCTGCGGGAATGAGCTGGCCAATAATAACATTCTCCTTTAAGCCCAGGAGGGGATCTATCTTGCCTTTCAGTGCAGCTTCGGTTAGAACTCTTGTAGTTTCCTGGAATGATGCAGCGGAGAGGAAGCTGTCTGTGGCCAGGGATGCTTTGGTTATTCCTAAAAGTTCCGGGTCAGCAGTGGCTTGCTGCCCTCCCTCTTCAAGCACCTGATTATTGGCTTCTTCAAAGTCGAATATATCCACCATGCTGCCGGGCAGGAGATTGGTGTCGCCTATTTTCTTTACCTTTACCTTCCGCAGCATCTGGCGAACTACTACCTCAATATGCTTGTCATTTATTTCTACGCCCTGGGAACGATAAACTTTCTGTACCTCTTCTAGCAGATAGGTCTGTACCGCCCGCACACCTTCTATCTTGAGAATATCCTGGGGATCAATGGGCCCTTCAGTTACCCTATCACCAGCTTTGATAGGCTGACCGTCCTTCACAGTCAACTGTGAGCCATAGGGGATCTGATAGGTTTTCTTACGACCATCTTCTGTTTCAACTATTACTTTTTTACTGCTCTTTTTCTCCAGTATTTTCACCTGGCCGGACAGCTCGCTGACAATAGCCTGCCCTTTAGGAGTTCGGGCTTCGAACAGTTCCTCTACCCGGGGTAAACCTTGAGTTATATCATCACCGGCTACTCCTCCAGTGTGGAAAGTCCTCATGGTTAACTGAGTTCCCGGTTCCCCGATGGATTGGGCAGCTATGATACCAATGGCTTCTCCCACATCCACCAGCTTCCCGGTAGCCAGATTTCGCCCGTAACACATGCGGCATACACCAAAGCGCGATCTGCAGGTAAGAACGGAACGAATGCTGACCTCATCCAGCCCGGCCCGGGCAATTTTTTGTGCCACTTCTTCATCAATAACCTGGTTGCGCTGACATATGACTTCATCAGTTTTTTCATCCACTATATCTTCACTGGCTTGACGACCCAGTATACGTTCGGTGAACTCCTCCACAACTTCACCATCATCATCTTTTACAGTACCAATGGTAATACCGTCCTGGGTACCACAGTCGTCTTCCCGGATGATTACATCCTGGGACACGTCCACCAACCTGCGGGTAAGGTAGCCGGAATCTGCTGTCCTGAGAGCTGTATCAGCCAGCCCTTTCCTGGCACCGTGGGTAGATATGAAGTATTCAAGGACAGTAAGTCCTTCCCGGAAATTAGCCTTTATGGGAAGATCAATAATCTGCCCGGAAGGATCAGCCATCAAACCCCGCATGCCTGCCAGCTGGGCAGTTTGAGATTCATTACCCCGGGCACCGGACTTGGTAATCATGTTGATGGAATTGAATTCGCTCATGTCCCGGTTCATGGCGGTAGTAATATCTTCTTTGGCCTTATTCCATATATTTATTACCTTCTGATATCTCTCCCGCTTGGTAATAGAACCCCTGTGGTAGTACGTTTCTGTCTGCTGAACTTCTTTTTCTGCTTCAGCCAGTATCTTTCCTTTTTCTTCCGGAGTCTCAACATCCACAAAAGAAATGGTTAGACCGGACTTGGTGGCGTAGCGGAAGCCAAGTTCCTTGATTTTGTCCAGGGTTTCAGCTGTTTTGACATTACCCAGAAGCCGATAACAGGCTCCCACCAGGTTACCCAGCAACTTCTTGTCAATGGCCTGATTGTAATATGGAAGTTCTGCCGGGAGAATATCATTAAACATTACCCTACCAACAGTGGTGGTTATTATTTCTCTGTCAAACCTCACCTTCACCAGGGCATGGAGACCAACCTGGCCGGTCTCATGGGCCCGGATAACTTCGTCAGGGTTAGAAAATGCTTTTCCCTCACCCTTATCGCCTTTCCTTTCAATGGTCAGGTAATAAACGCCTAGCACCAGATCCTGGGTGGGAACAACTATAGCTTTCCCATCCTGAGGAGAAAGCAAGTTATAGGTTGAGAGCATGAGAAGTCTAGCCTCTGCCTGGGCTTCCGCTGACAGGGGAAGGTGAACAGCCATCTGGTCCCCATCAAAATCAGCGTTATAAGCGGTGCAAACCAGGGGATGAATCTTTATAGCTTTACCTTCAACCAGCACTGGCTCGAATGACTGAATACCCAGTCGGTGCAGAGTAGGAGCCCGGTTAAGGAGCACCGGGTGTTCCTTGATGACCTCCTCCAGTATGCCCCATACCTCTTCTTCTACTTTTTCCACCATGCGCTTGGCACTCTTTATATTGTGGGCTTTCCCTTCGTCAACCAGCCGTTTCATAACAAAGGGCTTGAATAGTTCTAAGGCCATCTCTTTGGGCAAACCACACTGATTTAGCTTTAGTTCCGGTCCCACAACTATGACACTTCTACCGGAATAATCGACCCTCTTACCCAGGAGATTCTGGCGGAAGCGACCCTGTTTCCCTTTCAACATATCACTGAGAGATTTCAATGGCCTGTTGCCGGCTCCTGTTACTGGCCGGCCCCGCCTGCCATTATCAATTAAAGCATCTACTGCTTCCTGCAGCATACGCTTCTCATTGCGAATTATGATCTCTGGCGCCTGTAAATCCAGAAGGCGCATAAGCCTGTTATTCCTGTTGATAACCCGGCGATAAAGGTCGTTAAGGTCTGAAGTGGCAAAGCGCCCTCCATCCAGTTGAACCATAGGACGCAGATCCGGGGGTATAACCGGAATAACATCCAGAACCAGCCATTCCGGCTGATTGCCGGACTGACGCAAACCTTCAAGCACTTCCAGTCTCCTGATAGCCCTCTTTCTCCTCTGACCGGTGGACTCTCTTATCTCATTTCTTAGCTCTCCAACCTCCTGGTCAAGATTCATCTTTTTGAGAATCTCTTTAATGGCTTCTGCACCCATGGCAGCTCGGAAATCTCCACCATATTTATTCTCAGCTTCCCGGTATTCCCTCTCCGTGAGCAACTGTTTCTCGCTCAAAGGAGTCTTGCCAGGATCTATCACTATAAAGGAAACAAAATAGATAACTTTTTCCAGAGCCCGGGGAGACATATCCAGGAGCAATCCCAGCCGGCTGGGAATGCCTTTAAGAAACCAGATGTGGGAGCAGGGAGCAGCCAGCTCAATATGTCCCATTCTCTCCCGGCGGACTTTTGAGCGAGTAACCTCCACTCCACAACGGTCACAAACAACCCCTTTATAACGAACTCGCTTGTATTTTCCACAGTGACATTCCCAGTCTTTCTGGGGTCCAAAAATCTTTTCGCAGAAAAGCCCTTCCTTCTCTGGCTTCAGGGTGCGATAATTGATGGTCTCAGGTTTTTTAACTTCTCCACTGGACCAGGCTCTGATCTGTTCCGGTGAAGCCAGGGCGATCTTAATCGAATCAAAATTGTTAAAATTTAGCACCCGCTTCGCCCCCTTTATACTGGTATTGGATGGAGACACTATTAACTATCCTCATCAGCAACCTCCTGTTTCTCTTCCGTCTCCAAAATGTCAAGGCCCAGCTGCCTGGCTGTATCATCATAATCTTCCTCTTCATTGTCGATGGGAAGCTCAGCTTCATCTTCACCAAAGACCCGGGCATCGAGGCCAATACTCTGCATCTCCTTGATTAATACTTTAAAAGACTCGGGTATTCCGGGTTCAGGTACATTTTCCCCTTTAACTATTGCTTCATAAGTCTTAACCCTACCTACAACATCATCACTCTTAACTGTAAGCATTTCCTGCAAGGTGTAAGCAGCACCATATCCCTCTAGAGCCCAGACTTCCATCTCGCCAAATCTCTGACCACCAAACTGAGCCTTACCTCCCAGAGGTTGCTGGGTTACCAGAGAATAGGGCCCTGTGGAGCGGGCATGAATCTTATCCTCCACCAGGTGATGGAGCTTCATAATATACATCTGTCCTACAGCTACCCGGCGGTGGAATGGTTCCCCGGTTCTACCATCATAGAGAACAGTTTTGCCATCTTCATCATAATTGGCTTTCTTAAGAAGTTCCATTATCTCCTGTTCTGTTGCTCCATTAAATACCGGTGTCTCAACATGAAGCCCAAGAGCTTTGGCTGCCATGCCCAGGTGCGTTTCAAATACCTGCCCCAGGTTCATCCGGGAGGGAACACCCAGAGGGTTCAGGACTATCTCCACCGGCGTACCATCCGGCAAAAATGGCATATCTTCTTCCGGTAGAATGCGGGAGATAACTCCCTTGTTGCCATGACGTCCTGCCACCTTGTCACCTACAGAAATTTTTCGTTTTTTGGCAATATAAACCCTTACCAGTTCATTAACACCTGGTTTTAACTCATCGCCTCTTTCCCGATTGAACACCTTTACTTCCACAACTATGCCGGATTCACCGTGAGGGACCTTGAGGGAAGTATCCCTAACCTCCCGGGCTTTTTCACCAAATATGGCCCGGAGCAATCTTTCCTCAGCAGAGAGCTCAGTTTCTCCCTTGGGAGTAACCTTGCCTACCAGTATATCTCCTGGCTTCACTTCTGCTCCCACCCGGACTATCCCATGTTCATCCAAATCCTTTAAAGCTTCTTCACCCACGTTGGGAATATCCCGGGTGATCTCTTCAGGTCCCAATTTAGTATCCCGGGCTTCAGCCTCGTGTTCTTCTATATGAATGGAGGTGAAAGCATCTTCCTTCACCAGTCTTTCACTTATTAACACTGCATCTTCATAATTGTAACCTTCCCAGGCCAGGAAAGCAACCAGAGTATTCCGCCCCAGGGCCAGTTCCCCACCTTCTGTGGCAGGGCCATCAGCAATGACCTGCCCTTCCTTCAAAAATTGCCCCTTTACAACCAGGGGCTTCTGGTTAAAACAGCTGCCCTGATTAGAACGCATGAATTTGGCAAGTTCATATTTCTTTATGCCACCGTCCTTAGTCTCAACAACAATCTCTCTGGCAGTGACCTGCTTAACTTTGCCATCCTCCTGGGCAATCACGCAAACCCCGGAATCCTTAGCAGCCCGGTATTCAATGCCGGTACCAACCAGTGGGGCTTCGGTCCTCAGAAGAGGTACAGCCTGACGCTGCATGTTAGCTCCCATGAGAGCCCTTGGTCCATCATCATGTTCCAGGAAGGGAATGAGAGCTGCCGCTACACCCACAATTTGCTTGGGAGAAACGTCCATATACTGTACTGTATCTGGCTGGGTCATGAGAACTTTATCCTGATAGCGACAGGAAACCCTTTCATTGGTTAAATTACCATCTTCATCCAGGGGCTCATTGGCCTGGGCAATTATATATTCATCCTCTTCATCAGCGGTGAGAAAAACTATCTCCTGACTAACCCTGCCTTTCTCAACCACCCGGTACGGGGTTTCTATAAATCCAAAAATATTGGTCTGGCCGAATGTGCACAGAGAACCTATAAGACCAATATTGGGGCCTTCTGGTGTTTCTATGGGACAAATTCGTCCGTAGTGAGAGTGATGAACGTCCCGGACCTCAAACCCAGCTCTTTCCCGGCTAAGCCCCCCAGGCCCCAGAGCAGACAACCTTCTCTTATGGGTAAGCTCAGCCAGGGGATTGGTCTGATCCATGAACTGGGAGAGCTGTGAACTACCAAAGAATTCCTTGATAGAAGCAACAACCGGCCTGGTATTAATCAGTGCCTGGGGAGTTATCACATCCAGGTCTTGAATGGTCATGCGCTCTTTAACCACCCGCTCCATCCGGGAAAGACCAATACGAAACTGGTTTTGCAGGAGCTCGCCCACAGTCTTCAAGCGGCGGTTCCCCAGGTGATCAATATCATCAATCCTATACTTGGGATCATCTGATATTAGGTTTACCAGGTATCTGGCTGTACCTATTATGTCTTCTTTGGTGAGACAGCGCACATCCTGGGCGATCTTGATACCCAGCTTTTTGTTGACTTTATAACGTCCTACTCCCCCCAGATCATATCGTCGGTCATCAAAGAACAGGGAATTCAAGAGATTCTGGGCATTCTCTACGGCAGGAGGTTCCCCTGGTCTCAGTTTCTTGTATAATTCAACGAGGGCTTCTTCTGTTGATTCAGTGTTGTCCCTTTCCAGGGTATTCTGAACTACATTATTATCCCCGAGAAGTTCAATCAGTTCTTCCTTCGAGTAACCCAGGGCTTTAAATAATACTGATGCAGGAGTTTTACGAGTTCTATCCACCCGCACTGCTAGAGTATCTCGTTTATCGTATTCAAACTCAATCCATGCTCCCCGGTTGGGAATAATGCTGGCTGAATACAGTTCCTTTCCTTCCTTGGTACGCTCCTGATTGAAGTACACGCCAGAAGAGCGGACCAGCTGATTTACCACCACTCGCTCCGCTCCATTGATTATGAAGGTACCCTTATCGGTCATCAGGGGAAAATCACCCATGTAGACGTCTTGTTCCTTTACCTCTCCTGATTCCCTATTTACCAGCCTTACCCGGACTTTAAGAGCAGCACCATAGGTAACATCTCTTTCCTTGCACTCTTCAACTCCATACTTGGGGTCTCCCAAACTGTATTCGAGAAACTCTAAAATTAAGTTTTCTGAAAAATCCTGTATCGGGGAGATTTCATCAAATATTTCCCTTAATCCTTCCTTCAAAAACCACTCATAAGATTCTCTCTGTGTCTTGATTAAATAGGGTGTTTCCATTTGTTCTTCAATCTTAGCAAAACTAAGGCGCTTTCTCACAGGCCCCCATTCCATCACTGCCACTAGAACACCCCCTGGAGGTATAAAATATGGAAAGCAAGGTTTATGCTCATAACCTCGCTTTAATTAGACCAGCCCACCATATCATATTACTGATGACAATTAATAATAATACCACATACCTGAAAAACTGTCAATATAAAAATTTCCTGAGCTTTTTGCGTTGCACCCATTTTTCCCATAAAACCAAAGAAATCAGCTACCTTCTGAATATTTTAATCAACATAATATTTACTGTTTCACAGAAAAACAGCGAACTAGGAGGCTGTGGGAATAGATTAGAGATATTTTTGTGCGCACTACCCCCTTGGGTCATTTGCAGGATTTTTAAAATCTTTTCCGGGTTATTGGCTACGCCGCCTGCACCAGGCTGCGCATTTTATCCCCCTGTTTTTGCTTTATTCGCCCCAGCGCCATGCCCAACATGACGATGAAGGCCAGTGATAAACGCATTTTCATTTTCTTTTGGCCACGAATATAGTGGTTTTCAAAACCAAAAGAAACATCCAAACGGCTGTTTACACGCTCTACCGCAGTGCGTTTGTTATATTCTCGTTCCCAGCTGTAGCTTGAACGAGCCAAAGGAGTAAATACCCGTCGGTCTTCAGCTAGTGAGATCCGGAGCGAAGTTTTTCCCGGACACTCCTTGCAGCCCTTACACTCTATTCCGTAATGATGAGCCGGACAGCGGTATTTAAGTGCCTTACGGTCTTTTTCAAATCCGCCATACGCCATCTCTCGTCTTTTCCCAGTTGCTGGATCGTAGCAGTACACCGTACCACAGTAATCGTAAACAATATTTTTATGACCATCTGCCATACGCGTTTCTTCCCCATCTTTCCACATATTACGGATATCTATCACCGGTT
>PUNT01000179.1 GCA_003551905.1 Halanaerobiales bacterium | reverse complement strand
CTTTTGTTATGGTTTCCAGACCATTAACAACAATTTGTTCTCTATCACCTCCCCAGACCTTTCTATAAATACAGGATACTATTGCATATATTTGCCATCGAGTGTTATAACTCCTCTATAAACTGAGATATTTTTATATATTTATTTTCCAGAATAAGAATTAAAAGAAACAAAGAGAAAACACAAAAAAACATATCATTAAATCGCAATATTATGCGAATTTGTTAATTCTAGAGGGTTTTTCTGGTAACTCCTGGTTGTGTATATCCTATTTTTATGGCACCGGGCCAGCCAGAAGACCTGAGTTTTATTTTTTGTTAGGGTTGTCTCTTAATCCCTGGTCCCAATCCCACAAATTACATGTCCCGGCGCGTTTACCCTCCATTATGATGGTGTTATAATTACAGATAGGGAGGGCAGGACGATGATCTTTCTGGCCAGCGGTTTTTACCGGGATGTGGCAATTTTACTGGTGGTCTCCATCTCCCTGGCAGCTGCCTTGAGTGCTGTAGGTGGGGATGTGGCACACCGTTATTTCGGGGATACTGTGGCTGATCTCATTGGCGACTATGGACAGTATGATCTCCTGGTGACCATCAATGAAGGCATGCGGTGGCAGGTGGAGGAAAAGCTCCAGACCCTCCTGCAGGAGGGTTTTCAGGGAGCTTTTTTTGAGGAGGTCATCAGCATTGCCGGCAAGACCACTTTTTTGGTTTCCCTGGGAGAGGAACGGGACCGGCAGAGCTATACCCGGTTTCTCAGGGCACTGGGCAGCATATCAGGAGTTACCTCGTACAATATTATGACCGAACCCAGATTGTCAGTCCGGGGAGTCCCGGATGGCGCTGTCTTTATATTTGAAGATAATTTCCAGGGTCGGGAGGGAGTTGATTTTCTCCTGCCCACCAGGCGGGGCTTGGAAATAATGGTGGAGGATCCCTCCTATCTACAGGAGTTGAGCCAGGAGGTGGAAGATATCATAGCCAGCTACCGGCTGCTCCAGATACCTCTGCCGGATGCTGCTGATCCCGGGGTTATGGGTGAACATCTCAGCCGGGTTTTGAGCCAGGAACTGTCTTTGGACTTCACCAATATTTCTCCAGCAACTGCCGGGGAGATGGAGGAGCCCCTGGAGCAACTCCAGGGGATAGAAGAACTGCTTTTAAGTTATTTAACTACCTTCAATTTTCCGGATAAATACCTGGCACCCGGCACCCCCCTGTACTATACCCTGGAAGGAGGGGAAACCGGCCAGGGACTGCCGGAAGAATTTCTCTACCTGGAGGTATTCAGAGCCCAGGATGATGGCAGTCTGGCCATCATCAGGGGAGGAGAAGGAGAAATTCAACCTGGGGGGCGGGTTTTTCTGGCAGGCCAGGAACCCAACACCCTGGGGCCGGAAATTTCTCAAGTTGAGGTGCAGGGTCTGGGCCTGGAGCTGGTGGAGATGAAAAACTATTTTAACACCCTCCTCATTTCCATCCAGCAGGCTGAAGAGAGGCTGGGTCAAATCCAGGAAGAGGTGGCATTGTACAGGACCCGGGAGGCGGAATTAAGATCATTTCTGGCCAGTTTCCCAGAAGATAGCCTTTCCCTGGAGGATACCGGCCGGATAACAGCCTTCTTTGATGGAGTCCTGGATCTATTTGCCCGCTGGGATAAGCTCTGGCAGGAATTGAGCCTGGTGGAAGGCGTTACTGAACGCTGGCAGGAGAGGTTGAACAGGCTCAAGGTTGCCCTATCCCTGCGCCGGCTGGTCATATCCCCTACCAATCCTCTGGAAGTCAGGTTGAGGGCCCTGGAACAGGATATAACCAGCCTGCAGGAACTCCTCAGCAGTGCTGGTGAGGAGGTTGCCTCCCAGCTGGGCGGTTTTAACTATCTGGAAAAGTACAGAATTCAGGTTGAGGAAATGCAGTCCCTGCTGGCTGATCTTACCCATGAGCAGGTGGATATGCTGACCCTCATGGAGGATTTACAGTCTTTTCTAGCTTCCGGCATATTAGAATCTCTGGAAGAACAGCTGATATTTACTGATTTCCCTGGTGAGGAATTGAAAATTATTGGAGAAATACAAGCAACACTGCCAGCACTGCCGGAGAAGGAAATGGGTGAAACTCTGTTTTCCCTGCGCCAGCTCCTGGGTCATGGCTTGCCCGGCAAGGAAATAGTCCTCCTGCTGCCGGCTGAAGGCTGGAAGTACCAGGTAGAGCAGAAGGCTGCCGAAATACTGGGACCTTCTTTTCCTCAACCTCAGATCAGGGAACTGGGCATTTTCCAGCCGGATATTCGCGGTGAGCTTTTCCGGGTTATTGGAGAAGTGCGCCTCACCATTACTGCCATCATGGCCATAGTTTTTACCGGCTTAACTCTGCTTTTGGACCACACGGCAATTATGTCGGTGATCAGGGAATTACGTAACCGCCGACAGCTGCCCCTGTGGCTTAGGCCCCTGGCCCATGAAGGGCTTTATGGCGGAGTAGCAGGGGCGGTTTCCCTGACAGGTATCATTGTTTTTTCCGGCGGTGAACTACCCTACCTGGAGGGAATAATCATACCAGTTCTGGGAGCTTGCCTGGGTTTTCTGTTTTCTTTTTTCTGTCACAAACTGAACCCGGTTGATGCCAGGGAATTTATTGCCGGGGAATCCATGGGGTTGACTTTGCCCCAGATTATCCGGGAAATTGTTCTACCCGGAGCCCGACCGGGTATCCTGGCTTTATTAAACCGTCCTGGCCAGATGATCAGGTGAGGGGGAGAAGATTTTGTTGGAGGTCTGTGAACTGAAAAAGAGTTTTGCCCGAAAGCCGGTTCTAAAAGGAGTCAGTTTCCAGGTTAAAGCAGGGGAAACGGTGGTTCTCATGGGGCCATCAGGTTGCGGCAAATCAACTACCATCAGGTGTATCAATCTTCTCCTCAACCCGGATGGTGGCCGGATAATATTCAAGGGACAGGATCTCAGTCAGGTGCCGCAAAGAGAGGTGTTTCTCATCCGGCAGGAAATGGGTTTTGTTTTCCAGCGCTTCAACCTGGTGAGCCGCCTCACAGCCAGGGAAAATGTTATGCTGGCTCTTCTCTACCGGGGTGTGGAAAGGGAAAAAGCTCTAGAGATGGCAGAAGGGGCCCTGGAAGAGATGGGGTTGCACACCGGTTATGAATTAAAGCCTGCCCAGCTCAGTGGTGGGGAACAGCAGCGGGTGGCCCTGGCTCGAGCCCTGGTAATGGAGCCTGAGTTGATTTTACTGGATGAACCCACTGCTTCGCTGGATCCCATCCTGGTGAAAGAGGTCCTGGAGGCCATAGAGAAGCTAAGCCAGGAGAAACGCCGGGGGGTACTCCTGGTTACCCACGAGGTAGCCCTGGCCCGACGTATTGCTGACAGGATAATTCTCATGGATTGTGGCAGGATAGTGGAGGAAGGCCCACCGGCCAGGGTATTTGAAAGTCCTCGTTCCTGGGTTGGACAACGCTATCAGGAGATCAGCCAATACCACTGAATTTTACTCCTCATGCAGGAAAAGAAAAAAACCTCTTGAATCATAATTAAGAGGTGAAAATATGTTCCTAATGGCAGGAAAGCAAAAGACAATTGCCCGGCAGGCACAGATGAAAGGCAGGGGGCTGCACAGCGGACAGGATATAGTTATCAACCTCTATCCAGCCCCTCCTGATGGGGGTTTTATTTTTCGCCGCTCAGACCTTTCTGGTCACCCGGAAATCAAGGGGAATCCGGAAAATGTGGTGAATACAGCCCGAGCTACTACCCTGGGAGAGGGTGAGGTAAAGATCTCTACCGTTGAACACCTCCTGGCAGCCAGTTTTGCTGCCGGTATAGATAACCTGCTGGTAGAAGTTCAGGGACCGGAAATTCCCATTATGGATGGCAGTGCCCGACCTTTTTATGATATTATCCAGGAGGCCGGCCGGCAGGAACAGCCAGGAGATAGGAGGGTGTGGAAAATTGATGCTCCCCTGCTTCTGCAGGAAGATAATCAGACGGTACTGGCCCTGCCGGGTGAAGGGTTGCGCATCACCAGCGTATTTTTTGGCCGCCCTCCTGTAGGCAATCAGCTCCTGGACCGGACTGATGATTGGGTTGATATTCTAAAAGCCCGAACCTTTGGCTGGATGCAGGATGTAGAAAAGTTAAGGAGTATGGGACTTATCCAAGGAGGCAGCCTGGATTGTGCCGTTGTCTTTGATGAGGATGGGCCCCGGAATGAACTGCGCTTTCCCCATGAACCTGTGGCCCACAAAATCCTGGATTTGCTGGGAGACCTGGCCCTTTTTGGGCCGGTACATGGACACATAATTGCTCTGGGGGCCGGCCATTATTTACATAACCTGCTGGCCCGAAAGCTCTGGGAGCTGGCAGGAAAGGAGATGTTTTAGCCATGCAGGAGGAAGAAAAAGTCTTGAAAACTCGCAACATGAGCGAAATATTACCCCATTCGGCGCCCTTTCTGTTTGTAGACCGGATTGTGGAACTGGAAAAAGGAAAAAGAGCTGTGGGAATAAAGAATGTAAGCATCAACGAAGACTATTTCCGGGGACATTTTCCGGGACAGCCGGTCATGCCCGGTGTTTTAATACTGGAGGCCATGGCCCAGGTAGGGGGCATTGCTGTAATCTTGGGTACCGGCCAGGAGGATAGCCTTTTTTTTCTGGCCAGAATTGAGAAGGCCCGCTTTTTTAAACCAGTCCTACCCGGTGATTGTTTGCGAATAGAGATTGAAGTGTTGAAATACAAACAGGGTGTTGGCAAGGTCAAGGGACTGGCTTTGGTGGAGGGAGAAACGGTAGCTGAATCCATCCTCTACTTTTCCCGGCAGCGAGCTTAAGGAGGAATATTTTATGGAGCCGGATATTCATCCCAGTGCGGTAGTTGAAGAAGGTGCCAGGCTGGACCCGGGAGTTAGGATCGGTCCCAACTGTGTTATCAGCTCAGAAGCTGTTATTGGCCCTGGTTGTGTCCTGGAATCCAGTGTGGTTCTGGAAGGAAAAGTGCAGCTGGGGGAAAAAAATCACCTGTATCCTGGCGTGATTGTTGGTACCCCTCCCATGGATTATGCCACTCCCTCAGATATAGACAGCAGAGTTCAAATTGGCTCTGGCAATATTATCCGGGAATACACTACCATTCACCGGGCCACCAGAGAAGGAGAAGCAACCATTGTGGGTGATAATAATATGCTCATGACCTATTCCCACGTTGCCCATGATTGCATTTTAGGCAGCCGAATTACCCTGGTCAGTTCCTCAGCCCTGGCCGGATTCGTGCAGGTTGAGGATGGTGCTTTCATCAGTGGCTTATGCGGGGTGCATCAGTTCGTCCGGATAGGTAAACTGGCCATGATCGGTGGCTGCAGCAAGATCACCCAGGATTTGCCTCCTTTCTTTACAGCTGATGGGAATCCGGCTCGTATCTGCGGGGTTAATTCGGTGGGTCTCAGAAGGTGGGGAATGGGCCGGAAGGAGCGCCAGGTATTGAAAAAAGCCCTGGAAATACTTTATTATTCATCTTTAAATACTGCTCAGGCCCTGGCGCGCCTGGAGGCGGAGTTTGGAGATGAGCCTAACTGCCGGCATCTCATGAATTTTATCAGGGCTTCAGAGCGAGGAATTATGAAGAAAACCAGGAGTGTCAGGGGATTATGAAAAAGGATATTATTCTCCTGGCCGGCCGGGGCTGGCTGCCCCGGGCCTGGGCCCGGGCAGCTCAAGACCGGGGCTACCGGGTGGTGGCAGTTAATGTGGCCGGGCCAGAAGCCAGAAAAGCTTTAGAGCCTTTAGTTGAAAAGGTTTATGACCTTCACGGTGCAGACCTGCAGGGACTTTTTCACATACTCACAGCAGAAGGCATAAATAGATTAACAGCAGCAGGTAAATTTGATAAAGGATTGCTCTTCCGGTCAGCCCTTAAAGATTTAAGGTTGCTAAGGGTTCTGGGTCAGTTGAAGAGCCGGCGGGAGGAGGATATCATAGGAGCAGTGGTGAAAGAGCTGGCCAGAGAGGGGGTTGAATTTATCCCCCAGAGACAGGTTCTCAACGAACTTTTACCGGAACCGGGGGTTCTTACCAGCTGCCGGCCGGATGAGGATCTGGAGAAAGATCTGGAACTGGCCTTCAGTACTGCCTGTGCTATAAGTCGTTTGGGTATTGGCCAGACTGTCCTGGTGAAAGAAGGTATGGTGGTGGCAGTTGAAGCCATGGAAGGTACTGATAAAGCTGTAGTCAGGGCCGGGGAGCTGGCCGGAACAGGCCTGGTCATGGGTAAGGCCTCCTGGCCGGGAACAGTTCATGAACTCCCTGCTGTTGGTGCCGGAACCCTGGATTTGCTGGAGAAAACAAAGGCCAGAGGTCTGGCTTTGCAGGCCCGCCGGGTCATGATAGTGGGAGGGCAGGAATTTCTGCAAAGGGCCCAGAATTTGAGAATAACTGTTGTGGCCATGGAGGTAAAGGATTGAAAACATTTTTGATTTCTGCCGGCGAGGTCTCTGGAGATATGTACGGGGCCCGGGTGGTGAAGAAGATAAAAGAGAGAAGGGAATGCAATTTCCTGGGAATTGGGGGGCCGGAACTGGCTGAAGCCGGAGTGGAACTCCTGGAGAACCCCCTTACCCACAGCACCTATGGCTTTAGTGCTCCCTTGAGCAAGCTGGGTTATTTCTACAGGCTGGGTAGGGAGCTGGCTGGAGAAGCACAGGAAAAGAAGGTTGCTGCTGCTCTTTTAGTTGATTTTACCGGTTTCAACATGTACCTGGCCTTGCTTCTGCGCCGTAGGGGTATTCCTGCTCTGCACTATATACCTCCTGGTGTCTGGTTTTGGGGACAGTGGCGGGCATCATTTTTAGCCCGGCAGGGCGTTGCCGTGGCCAGCATTTTTCCCCAGGAGGCAGAGATCTATAGAGAAAAGGGTGTGTCCACATTTTTCGTGGGACATCCCCTCTTGCCTCAGCTGAAAGAGCTGAGGGGGAAGTGGGAAAAAGAGAAGAGAATTGCTCTATTGCCCGGCAGCAGAACTCAGGAGGTCCGGGAGCTTTTGCCTCCCATGGTGGAAGCAGCAGTGATTCTTAAGAAAAAAATGCCGGACATGAGTTTCTCAGTTTCCCGAGCCCCGGGTATTGATGAAGAATTGCTAAAGCCGGCTCAAGAAGCAGGCTTGAGGGTACATGAAGGCAGCAGCCGGGAGCTTCTGGCCCGTTCGACCCTGGCCATAACAGCTTCCGGGACAGCTACCCTGGAAGCAGCCCTTTTAGGAACTCCTGCGGTTATAGTTTACCGGGTGGATTCCCTCACCTACTTTTTGGGGAAACTTCTGGCCCGGGTAGAGGCCATAGGACTTCCCAACCTCATACTGGGTGAGAATATACTGCCAGAGCTTTTGCAGCAGGAGGTTAACGGAACCCGGATTTCTCAAGCTGTAATGAAAATCTGGGAACCTGATGTTTATGAGGAAATTTGTGAGAGGCTGGCCGGCCTGGAGGAAATTCTGGGTTGGGAGGATCCTGCGGACCGGGTTGGGGAAATTTTGCTGGAACTGGGAGAGAAACCTCATGGTAGTTAGAAGATTGCTGAATTATATAAAACCCTATAAAGGCCGCTTGATTCTGGGCATTATAGCCATGATATTCCACGCCTTACTCACAGTGGTCATTATCCGCATTTTTGGTGAATTTGTGGATACTCTCATCTATGCCCTGCCGGAAGAGGGCATTAGACCTCTGAACATGGTAACCCTGGTTGTTTTGGGCCTATTCCTGATCCGGGGTGTTTTCCAGTACCTGCAGGGTTATCTCACAGCCCAGGTGGGGCAGAGAGCTGTCCGGGATCTGCGCTATGACACCTATGACCGTCTGCAGCTCTTGAGCATGAGCTTTTACAAGCGTCACAACACCGGGCAATTGGTTTCCCGGCTGACCAATGATATTAACCTTATCCAGGAAGTTATAATGAAGACGGCCATGGGTTTTTTCAATCAGGGTGTGACTCTAATTGGCGCTCTGGGTTATCTATTCTACATGCACTGGCGATTGACACTTTTCACCCTCATCGTCCTGCCCCCCATTCTGTGGGTTTTTAACCGTTTCACCCGGCGCATTAGGGGGGTTAGCCGTTCTGCCCAGCAGAAGATGGCTGATCTCACCAGCATCATCCAGGAAGCAATCAGTGGCGTGCGTATCATCAAGGCCTTCAGCATGGAGGATAAAGAGGTAGAACGTTTTCGGGAGCAGAATCAGGCCAATTACCGCTTCAACCTGAAGAATTCGCAACTGGAGGCTTCCTTAAAACCTATTGTTGAAGTCCTAACTGCCCTGGGCTTCATTGCTGTCCTCTGGTACGGAGGACTGGAGGTCATGCGGGGCAATCTAACTCCGGGAGCTCTGGTGGCCTTTTTTGGCTTTCTCATAACCATCAATACCCCCATGAAGGCTTTGAGCCGTTTGGTTCACACCCTGCAGAGGGGACTGGTCTGTGGTGAGAGGGTTTTCAAGCTTCAGGATGAAAAGATAGAAGTCAAGGACAAACCCGGAGCCAAAGATATAGAAGAGGTGCAGGGAGAAGTTATCTTTGCCGGGGTGACTTTCACCTACCCTGATGGTACTTTTGTGCTGCGAGATATTAATCTGCAGGTGCAACCGGGCCAGATGCTGGCCCTGGTTGGCAAAAGTGGAGCCGGTAAGTCTACCCTGGTGGACCTGATCCCCCGGTTTTATGATCCCCAGGAGGGCCGGGTATTACTGGATGGCCACGATTTACGAGAGCTAACCCAGGAGTCGGTGCGCCGGCACATGGCCCTGGTTCCCCAGGAAACCATACTTTTTTCTGGTACTGTGGGCAGCAATATAGCCTATGGTAGTAGAAATGTTAGCCATGAAGATGTGGTAGCTGCTGCCCGGGCTGCCAATGCCCATGAATTCATCATGCAGCTGCCCCAGGGTTATGACAGTCCGGTAGGTGAGCGGGGAGGCATGCTGTCTGGAGGGGAGAAACAAAGGATAGCCATAGCCCGGGCCCTTTTGAAGGATCCCCGGATATTGATTCTGGATGAAGCTACTTCTCACCTGGATTCCACTTCCGAGCAACTGGTGCAGGAGGCTTTGAACCGGCTCATGGAAAACCGGACAACTTTCGTTATTGCCCACCGGCTCTCAACCATTCTCCGGGCTGATGAGATCGTCCTGCTGGATGGAGGAAGAATAATTGAGCGGGGAACCCATCAAGAACTCATGCTGAAAAAAGGACCTTATTACAATCTTTACTATCCTGAGTATTCTGAGGAACATGTAAAGAGGAGGTGGAGGGCGTGATGTCCTCAACTTATGACTTATAAAGGGATTACCAGCAATTATCTCAGGCTCATACAGGGCAAGGAACAGGGAGTGTGGGTGCCGGTTGCCCTGGTTGTTCTCAATGTTCTCAGCCTTATCTACAGGTTCATAATCTGTCTGCGGACAATATTTTACCGGCTGGGCATTCCTCCCCGGAAAAAACTGCCGGTTAAAGTTATCAGTGTGGGCAATATCACTGTAGGCGGTACCGGCAAAACTCCCCTGGTCAGGTATTTAGCCCAGTTCTATATCAGCCGGGGTAAAAATCCAGCCATACTGCTCCGGGGTTACAAGAGTGAATTCAGCGGTGATGTTGGGGTTGTATCCAATGGCAAGGAAATTCTCATGGATCCTGATGAAGCTGGGGAGGAAGCGGTTATGCTGGCCCGGCAGCTGCCGGAGGTGCCGGTCCTCATAGGAGGAGATCGGTACCGGACAGGCATGTATGCCATAGAAGAACTGGATGTGGATATTGTCATACTGGACGATGGTTTTCAGTTTTTGCGATTACGCCGGGACCTGGACCTGGTGGCAATTGATGCGGTGACTCCCTTTGGCTACGATTATCTGTTGCCCCGGGGACTTTTACGGGAACCGGTCCGGGCTCTGAGGCGGGCCGATGTGATTATTATCACAAAAGTTGAGCATTTACCTCAAAAACCCCTGGAAAAGCTGCGGCAGCGCCTCATTGAAATTGCTCCGGATGCCCTTATAGTAGAGGCCAAACATCGACCGGTCTTTCTCCGGGATTTTACCGGCCGGGAAGAGAAAGAACTGGAACTGAACAAGGACAGAGTATTGGCTTTCTCCGGCATAGCGGATCCTCAATCTTTTGAGTCCTCACTGCAGAACATGGGGGCTGATATCGTTTTGCGATTGCGTTTTCCTGATCATCATCACTACAGTGAGGAGGAGATACTGCATATTTTCTCCGAAGCTTTTACCCGGCAGGCAGAGTTGATAATAACCACGGAGAAAGATGTTATGGGACTGCCACCACATCTGCAGGAATTGATTGCCGGGCAGAAAATGACCCTCTGGGTTCTGGGGATTGAGGTTGAGATAAGTTCTGGCGAGGAAAGGTTTGAAGACCTTCTCGCGAACATGGCATGAAATGGAGGAATGTGTATGGGAAAAAAAATTGTTGCAATTATTCCAGCCCGATACGGGTCAACCCGTTTTCCCGGCAAGCCCCTGGCGCCCATTATGGGTAAACCCATGGTAGAATGGGTTTATAACCGGACCAGGCAATGTGAGTTATTATCCCGGGTCCTGGTGGCAACTGATGATGAACGTATTTTCCGGGCTGTAAGGAATTTTGGCGGCGATGTGGTTATGACATCTTCTCAGCACTTTACCGGGACCGACCGGTTGGCAGAAGCAGTCCGGGATATTGAAGTAGACATTGTATTGAACGTGCAGGGGGATGAACCTCTGGTTCGCCCGGATATGCTGACAGGCCTCATAAAACCCCTGGTTGAAGAAAATGATATAGCCATGTCCACCCTGTCCACTACCATCCGGCCCGGGGACTTAGAAGATCCTGATTGTGTTAAAGTTGTTACTGATCTGGAGGGCAATGCCCTCTATTTCTCCCGGGCTCCCATACCGTATCCCTGGGAGAGAAGTGGGGGCAGGTCCTTATTGCACCTGGGCTTTTATGGGTTTCGCCGGGATTTTCTCCTGCAATTTCCCCGCCTGCCCCGGACTCCTCTGGAAGGACGGGAAAGCCTGGAGCAGCTAAGGGTTTTGGAACATGGTTACAAGATCCGGGTGGTTTACAGTCAGCACCGGACTTTTGGTGTTGATCGCCCGGCAGATATCAGTCTGGTGACCGATCATCTCCGGGAGGAGGAAGAAGCATGAGGGAATTTTTAATTCAGGAAGGATTCCCGGTAGGGGGAGGTAATCCTCTGGTACTCATTGCCGGCCCCTGTGTCCTGGAATCTG
>PUNT01000218.1 GCA_003551905.1 Halanaerobiales bacterium | reverse complement strand
GGATATTATAATGCCTCATCTTGATGGTATTGGGGTTCTGGAGGAATTAAGCCGCCGGGGGAGAAGTCCTGATATGAAAATTATTATGCTCACAGCCTTTGGTCATCAGGACGTAACTCAACGCATAGTTGAACTGGGAGCAGATTATTATATCCTAAAACCATTTGATCTGGAAAAACTGGTGGATAGAATTCAGCAGCTAACCAGCCAGAGTAGCACTGGAGGAAGGGAGATGCCCCTGATCAGGCATAAGAAGCAAGACCTTGATATAAGGATAACTGAGATTATGCATCAGATAGGAGTTCCAGCCCACATAAAGGGATACATGTATCTTCGGGAAGCAATAATGATGGTAGTAAAGGAAATAGAGCTGTTAGGTGCAATTACCAAGGAGCTTTATCCACTTGTAGCCCAGAAATATGGTACAACACCCAGCAGGGTAGAGAGAGCTATAAGGCATGCCATAGAGGTTTCCTGGGAGAGGGGAAATATAAAAGCAATATACAATATTTTTGGTAGTGCAGTTTCCACAGAAAGTGGTAAACCTACCAACTCACAGTTTATAGCAAAGATCGCAGACAAACTACGCCTGGAAATACAGGCTAGTTGAAACTAAAAGCCGGGAGAACTCCTCCCGGCTTTTAAAGTGCCCTTTTTTCCCATCGAGTGGGCATTATAGGAGTTGCCGGAAAAAACATACTAATAATATGAAAGGAACAGTGAGAAAAGGAGAAAAAACCAAAAGTTTGCTATCATCTATCCGAGCAGGAGATATTGTCCTTATAAAACACCGGAACATGGATGAGGTTATCTGCTGTGATCTAATAATCAGAAAGGTCCGGGCAGTATTGAATATGGATTCAATAATGACTGGTGATTATCCTAATCCCGGGCCAATGAAGATGCTTGAAAGCAGGATATTGCTCATTGAAGAGATTTCTTGGAAAATCTGGGAGGTGGTTCAGGATGGCGATATCATAAGGATAAGTGGTAACAGGATCTATTTGGGAGGAAGTTTACTTGGAAGAGGCAGGGTTTTAGGAAAAAAGGAGTTGATTAAACGTTATGAAGCTGGCAAGAAGAAGTATAAGAAACAACTCACAAGTTTCCTGGATAACACTCTAAAACGGGCTATGCAAGAAAAAGAATTGTTCCTGGACATAGTGCCACCCAAAATCAAAACATCTTTATACAAAAAAGCTGTTCTCCTGGTTGTAAGAGGACGGGGGTACATGGAAGATCTCAAGACCTTAAGACCTTTTATTGCAGGTGAAAAACCAGTGATTATTGCTGTTGATGGGGCAGCAGATGGTTGTTTAAGGCTGGGCATTAAACCACATATTGTGGTAGGAGATATGGACAGTGCCAGCAAAGCAGCCCTAGATGAAGCCAAGGAAATTGTACTTCATGCTTATCCCCATGGCCATGCACCGGGGCGTCAGAGATTGGATGAATATGGTTTGCCTTATAAAATATTTCCTGCCCCCGGCACCAGTGAGGATATTGCCCTTCTTCTGGCTCATGGTGGGGGAGCTGACCTGATTGTTGCCGTGGGTACTCACAATAATCTTATAGATTTTCTGGATAAAGGAAGGCCGGGTATGGCCAGCACTCTCCTGGTCCGGTTGAAGACGGGCACTTCGTTAATCGATGCCCGGGGAGCAGGCAAGCTATATAGACAGGATGTAAGTGTATTAGCTATGTCTTTGTTGTTTCTGGCAGCAATGTTTCCCCTGGCAGCTGCACTGAGCCTCTCGCCAGTATTTCGTCCCCTTATTTCTCTATTAACCCTGAGAATCAGGCTACTTTTGGGTCTCTGAATAGGAGTTGGTTGACAATTGCTTGATCTTAAAAGTTATTATCTAACCATACTGGGGATTTTTCTTGCCCTGGGATTAGGAATAGTTTTAGGTAGCACTCTTGTGAGCAGCGAACTGCTTCTCAATGAACAATTAAAGATAGTGGAAAAGATAGAAAAAGAGTTTTCCAGCCTGCGCAAAGAAAATAGAAGAGTTAAGGATGAATTGAATTCATTACAGACTTCAATTGAAGAGAATCAGGAATTTTTTGCACAGGTAGCTCCCTACCTTTTTAAAGATGTTTTATCCGGACAGAAATTTACTATTTATTATGGAGAAGATTTTCCTGGCGATGCTAGTTTTTTTTTAGAAGCCCTTTCAGCTGGCGGAGCAGAAGTTTTTGAGTTTGATGGAATATATAATGAAAGAAAGGATCAATGGTTAATTGTTTTGGGACATTTTGATTTTAAAGAAAAAAGGGAGTTTCCAAATAAATTGTACTGGGATGGTGACATTGAAGATCCCCTGCAAGTATTTCGATTGCTCTGGAAAATCAAGGAGCAAAGAAATGGTATCAATCATAGTGCCTGCCTACAATGAAGAAGTATTTATTGAGACAACTCTGAAATCTTTGAAAAACCTGGCAAAAGATCAAGAAATAATTGTTGTTGATGATTGTTCAAAGGATAGAACAGGGGAACTGGCAGCTAAGATGGGAGTCAAGGTAGTACAAATGGACAAGAATAGGGGGAAAACTGAGGCAATAACAGCCGGGGTTAGGGAATCTAAAGGAAGTATCCTGATTTTTTTGGATGCAGATCTGGGGGCATCTGCCAAAGAAGCAACAAAGCTGGTGAATACCATATGGGACCTTGATGGGGATATGGTTATAGGTGTGCTGCCTGAAAGAGGAGGGGGATTGAAGATCTTGAGGGCCATCAGTCGCTGGGGAATATTTCTCCTTACTGGTAGAGTGTTCAAGCAACCTCTATCAGGCCAGAGAGCTCTCAAAAGATGTACTTTCAAAAAACCAGAATTCTGCCGGAGATTCGGCCTGGAAGTTGCCCTTAACATTGACCTGCAAAAAAAAGGGTGCAGGATACTGGAGGTAGATGTAGATTTTGAACATCGCTATACTCATAATAATCTGGCCGGAATCGGTCACCGTACTAAGCAAGCTCTTGATATTTTATATGTGTTTCTGGGAAGAATTTTAAATTGATTATTTTTTTAGGTGCTACCATTTTCAGTTTTTTTGCTTCATCTTTGGGATTACTTTTTAAGCAAAAATGGGGCTTTAAAAAGAAGAACTATTTGGGCAGAAAAGTATTTTTCCCTGCAGGACTGCTTTTGCCGCTGAGTGTGTACCCTATCTTCTTGATTATAATCAAATTGCAAATACTGGACAGAGAATTTGCAGTTCTGGCCATTTTCTACAGTGGCTCTGTTTTGCTAGGGGGGATAATAGATGATCTCTGGGGTCAGGAACAAATAAAGGGTTTTAAAGGGCACATAAAAGAGCTTTTATCTGGCTCAATATCCACAGGTATTTTAAAAATAATTACTGCAGTACTGGGAATTGCTCCCCTGGCAGCGTATCTTGCTAAAAACTGGTTTGCTTTCTTAAGCTATTTTTTCCTAGGTCTTCTGGTTATTAATGTTTTTAACAGCCTTGATCTCCGTCCAGGCAGATGCCTTAAGGGTTTAATATTTTTTCTTTTGCTATTATCACCCTGGATGTTTGGTAAGATCGCCTGCTTGCTTATGGGAACGGTACTGGGCCATATCTATTTTGATTTAAAACAGAAAATGATGCTGGGAGATTCAGGCGCAGGCTATCTTGGCAGTTTGGCAGCAATACTACTGATACAATCCGGACAGGACCTTTTGATATTTATTTTTACAATACTGTTTTTATTGTTTAACCTGTTCACAGAATTACGGTCCATAAGTGGAGTTATTGATAATAACCGGGTTTTGCAGAATTTGGACCTTTGGGGTAGATGAGAAAGGATTTTTGTGCTGGTAAACGAATTATATTAATGAAAGGAGGCTTTTATTGGCTAGAATTAATATATTTGCTGGCAACTTTGGTAGTGGTAAAACAGAAATTAGTATAAACTATGCAATAAAAAAAAAGCGGGATGGTAAGTCTAAAAAAGTAGCAGTTGTGGATATGGATGTTGTTAATCCCTATTTTCGTTCTCGGGAAGCTCAGAAAAAACTGGAAAATCAGGGTATTGAAGTTATCTTTCCCGAGGGACTTCTGGCCAATGCAGATCTCCCCATCATTTCTCCTGTAATTTACAAGGTTCTTCAGCAAAAGAGCTATCAGGTAATTTTTGATGTAGGTGGCGATGATGTAGGAGCTACCGTTCTTGGGTCATTGCAGAAATATTTTCAGGAAGATAGTGTTGAGTTCAATCTGGTTGTCAATCCCTATCGACCTTTTACAAAAGATTTAGGAGGTATAAAAAATATAAAAGAAGAGGTTGAAAATGCATCAAGGTTGCAGTTTGAATCCATGATTGCCAATCCTAATCTGGGAGATGAAACCACCGTGGAAATTTTGCAAGAAGGATACAATAAGGTGTTGGAATTTTCCAGATATTTTGACCTGCCCATCAAATTTACCGTTGTTATGGAAGAGTTGAAGGATAAGATCAGTCTTCCTGGAGAAATATTTATCTTAAAGCGTTTCATGAGGCCACCGTGGTAAAACTGGAGGACGATAGCTATATGAGAATTCTGGTAAAGAATTATTCTGAGAATTGGGAATCATTTTTTAAAGATATAAAAACCCGTAGCGATGTAGAACTTTTTTTTGCCAGCAATACAAAAGAACCTGAAAAAAATTTTGACCTGGTACTCAACTGTTCCCATGAAAAAAAAGCAACCATTACACCTATGGCCATAAAACTGTTTCATAAAGAAGGCCCCGGTCTTCTCAAAGGTGACGTGAGAAAGATGCTGGAGGCCATAATTTATGCCGTTCAGGATGCCATATCGGTTGTAGATGAAAATGGTATAGGTATTCTCATAAATCCTGCCTACACTCGTATTACAGGCCTCACAGAAGAGGATGTAATAGGCAATCCTGCCACAGTTGATATAGCTGAAGGAGAAAGGATGCACTACACAGTTTTAAAAACCGGCCAGCCCGTATCAGGCGTACCCATGAAAGTAGGGCCCAAGAGAAAAGATGTTATTGTAAATGTTTCTCCCATAGTGATCAACGGAGAATTGAAAGGCAGTGTAGGAGTTATTCATGATATTTCAGAAATTAGCAGGCTTACAGAAGAACTGCAGAAGGCCAATCAACTCTTAAGACATCTCCGGGCAAAGTATACTTTTGCTGACATAATTGGTTCCAGCGCAAAAATAAAAGAAGTTATCAATAAGGCAAAAAAAGCATCTCAGACCCCGGCTACAGTTCTTTTACGGGGAGAGAGCGGTACCGGCAAGGAACTATTCGCTCATGCTATTCACAACGAAAGCTCACGCAACAAGGGTCAATTTATTCGGGTAAACTGTCCTGCTATTCCTGATACCTTGTTGGAGAGTGAATTATTTGGTTATCAAGAAGGCGCTTTTACAGGTGCCAGAAGAGGAGGGAAAAAAGGTTTATTTTTAGAAGCCAATCATGGAACAATATTCTTAGATGAAATAGCCAGGTTAAACTTCACACTGCAGGCCAAAATTTTGCGGGTGTTACAGGAAAGGGAATTCATACCTATTGGCGGGAATGAAACGGTTGCTATTGATGTTCGTTTTATTGTAGCCACCAACGCAGACCTGGAACAGGAAGTTGAGAAGGGCAATTTTCGAGAAGACCTTTATTACCGTCTAAATGTTTTTCCAATATATATTCCTCCCCTGCGGGAGAGAAAAGAGGATATCCCGGAACTGGTTAACCACATGATCCGACGGTTTAACCAGGAGTATGGGAGGATGGTGGAAGGGGTGACTAAAGAAGCCTTAACGATTCTCCAGGACTATAACTGGCCCGGAAATATTAGGGAACTGGAAAATGTGATTGGTAGGGCAATTATTGAGGCTGGTTTCAGCTCAAAAATTTTGCAGGTGTCCCATTTCCCTCCCCTGGGGGCATTGCAAAAAGTCAATAAAGATAGAATATCGGACATGGTGGATTTTGCCGGCCATATGAGCCTCAAAGAATTGATGATGAAGACTGAAGAAAAAGCATTAAGGCAGGCTCTGAGAGTAAAAGATGGTAGCAGAAAAGAAACTGCTGAGATGCTGGGTATTTCTGTCCGCACATTGTATTACAAGTTAGAAAAGTATGGCCTGGTATGAAAGGAATTGCCTGCAATAATTTTCATGTATGCAAGGTACTGCAGACAGGAGAGCAGGTGTTTTCCCTTTTTTTATTAGTTGCTACTGGTATGATTTTTGCAAGAATATTAGTGTAGACAGTGTAAAAAGGAGGGACATTAAATGAAGATTTTTGAAACCATGGAAAAAGAGGGGCATGAACAACTGATACTGTGCCAGCACAAAAAAACTCGCTTGCGAGCTATTATTTCCATCAACAACACTGTTTTGGGACCGAGTTTAGGTGGTTGTCGCATGTGGAATTATGACCAGGAAGATGAAGCCATTATGGATGCCATTCGCCTGGCAAAAGGCATGACCTATAAATCTGCTGCTGCAGGAGTTGATTTTGGAGGAGCAAAAGCAGTTATAATAGGGGATCCACAAAAAGATAACACTGAAGAGCTTTTCCGTGCTCTTGGCAGATTTGTGGAAGGCTTAGGTGGCAGGTTTGCTACTGGCACTGATGTAGGGACTACATTCAATGATTTTGTTGACATGGGTAGAGAAACACAGTATGTAGGAGCTTTGCCGGAAGAATACGGAGGAAGTGGTGATACTTCAGTAATTACAGCATATGGTACCTGGCAGGGCATAAAAGCATGCGCCCAGGAAAGATACGGGAAATCAGATTTAAAGGGATTGAAATTTGCTGTTCAAGGAGTAGGTAAAGTAGGTTCGAAACTGGTGGGACACCTTCTGGAAGAAGATGCTGAAGTAACCATAAGTGATGTTAATGATAATGCTCTAAAAGAAGTTTCTGCCAGGTATCCACAAGTAAAGACTGTCAGCCCAGAGGAAATTTATGGAGTTGAGTGCAACATATTTTCGCCTAACGCCCTGGGTGGTGTGGTAAATGATAAAACTTTAGATCTTTTCAACTGTGAGATAATTGCTGGAGGAGCCAATAATGTTCTAGAAGATGAAGAAAAACATGGTGATGCTCTGGAGGAAAAAGGAATACTATATGCTCCTGATTTCGTCATTAATTCCGGCGGCTTAATTCAGGTTGCAGACGAGATGGCAGAGGAAAAATTTGATCGAGACAGGGCATTTAAGAAAGCAACCGGTATATATGATATGCTTCTCTTGATATTTCAGCTGGCCAGGGAACAGAAGCTGCCCACCTATAAAGCAGCCCTGCGATTTGCTGAAGAAAGAATTGAAAAGGTGGAAAGTATCCGCAGGGTATCCATAGGCTGATATGGGAGGGGTTCCCATGGAAAAAATTCTGATTATAAATCCAGGGTCAACCTCCACAAAAATTGCTGTCTGGGAAGAAAAAGAAGGTATGATCCTGGAAGAGGATATTGAACATTCTTTAGAAAAACTCTCCGGTTTCAAAAAAATAGTAGATCAACTGGAATACAGGACAGAATGTATAAGAGAATTCCTGGAGAAAAAAAGTTTAAGAGTGGAAGAGTTCACAGCCCTGGCTGCTCGGGGAGGCTTGTTACGTCCACTAGCTGGGGGAACATATGAAGTGAATGAAGACATGGTCAGGGATCTAGAAAGAGGTGTTCAAGGAGAACATGCCTCCAATCTGGCTGCCTTGATAGCAAGAGAACTTGGCAAATCAAAAAATCTGCCAGTATACATTACCGATCCAGTTTCAGTAGATGAATTCAACCCACTAGCCCGTTACTCAGGTATGAGGGAAATTGAAAGGCGCTCGCTGGGCCATGCCTTAAATATAAAAGCAGTAGGGCGCAAAGCTGCAGCAAATATTGGCAGAGATTTCTCTGAAATAAACATGGTAGTAGCCCATCTTGGTGGGGGGTTTTCCATAGCTTCAGTAAAAGGGGGACGTATTGAAGATGTAAATAATGCAAATGAGATGGGGCCATTTTCACCTGAGAGAACAGGAGGGCTTCCTGTAGGAGACCTGGTGAAAGAAGCTTTCAGTGGAAAATACACACAGGATGAACTGCGGAGAAAACTCATCAGGAAAGGCGGTCTTGTTGCTTATCTTGGTACCAACAGCTGTCAAGAAGTGGAGGAACAAATAGCCAAGGATAATCAGGAGGCAAAACTTGTATATGAAGCAATGATTTATCAGATATGCAAGGAAATTGGAGCAGCTGCAGCAGCTCTTGCAGGAGATGTTCATATTATAGTTATCACCGGTGGTATAGCACGTTCCCATTATGTTGTGGAGCAAATTAAAGAAAAGGTAAGATTTATAGCAAATGTTCTTGTCTTTCCTGGCTCCCTGGAAATGGAAGCTCTTGCTCTGGGAGCATACAGGGTTCGTACCGGTCAGGAAGAAGCATGCAGGTATTAAAAGTCAGGAGGTTGGTTGCCAATGTATAAGAGCCTTGAAGATATGCTAAAGGCTTCTGCTGAAGCCCCCATGCAAAAAATGGTTGTGGCATCTGCTGCAGATGCTGAGGTTCTGGAAGGGACAAAAATAGCCCGTGATAGAGGGCTTATTGAACCTATTCTCATAGGCGATGAGAATAAAATTCGGGAAATATCCAAACAGGTAGGACTGGAACATGAAAATTTAGAAATTCATCATATCACAGATCCTATAAAAATTGCCCAAAAGACCATGGAACTGGTTTCTGCAGGTGAAGCTGACTTTCTCATGAAAGGTCTTATAGATACTTCAACCATTTTGCGGACCTTCATGGACAAAGAATACGGACTCCGGCGAGATCGTCTCATAAGCCACGTTTCCGTTATGGAACTTGAACTAGATCGCTTGGTACTCATGACTGATGGGGGAATTAACATTGCTCCGGATCTGGAGAAAAAAATTCAGATTGCTAAAAATGCCATAGAGGTTGCCCATAAGCTTGGTAACAAAGAGCCAAAACTGGCTGCACTGGCTGCTATTGAGTCCATAAATCCGGATATGCAGGCTACTATAGATGCAGCTGCACTGGCAAAAATGGCAGACAGAGGCCAGATAGAAGGAGCAATTATCGATGGCCCACTGGCCCTGGATAATGCCATAAGCGAAGAGGCTGCAAAACATAAAGGAATTAAAAGCCCTGTAGCCGGCAAGGCAGATATTCTCCTTATGCCGGAAATTGTGGCCGGCAACATTTTCTACAAATCAATGATGTTCCTTGGTGGGAAAAAAGCAGCAAGTGTTGTTGTTGGTGGTAAAGTCCCTGTTGTTCTTACCTCTAGGGCTGATGACGCATATACTAAGGTTGTTTCAATATGTCTGGGTGAACTGGTCGCCCAATAACAAGAGGAGGGAATAGCAATGAAAATTTTTGATTACATGGAAAAGTACGATTTTGAGCAACTGGTATTCAACTATGATAAGACTTCTGGGCTAAAGGCGTTGATCTGTATACACAACACAGTGCTGGGTCCAGCACTGGGTGGAACAAGAATGTGGGTTTATGATAAAGAAGAAGATGCCATTGAAGATGTGCTCCGCCTGGCCAGGGGAATGACCTATAAGGCAGCTGTTACCGGCCTGAACCTGGGAGGCGGCAAAGCGGTAATCATTGGGGACCCCAAAAAGGAAAAGAGTGAAGGAATGTGGCGAGCTTTTGGTCGCTTTGTTCAAAGCCTTAATGGAAGGTATTATACAGCTATCGATATGGGTACAACTATATACGATATGGAAATTGTTGCCCAGGAAACGGACTTTGTAACCGGCATTCCCGGTGCCAGTGGCGATCCATCGCCGGTCACTGCATATGGAGTATGGCATGGTATGCAAGCCTGTGCAGAAGAAGCATTTGGGTCTCGTAGCTTAAAAGGCAAGAAAATTGCTGTTCAAGGGGCAGGAAATGTTGGTTATTACCTGATACGTCATCTGGTTGAAGATGAAGGAGCAGAGGTAATTGCAACCGATATAGATGAAAATAAGTTGAATAAGGTAGTAGATGAGTTTGCAGTAAAGGTTGTGAAACCTGAAGAGATATACAGCTTGGATGTAGACATATTTGCCCCTTGTGCCCTGGGAGCTGTCATAAATGACAAGACCATGGAACAGATAAAGGCTAAAGTAATAGCAGGTGGGGCAAACAATGTGCTGGAGGCAGAGAAACATGGAGAAATACTGGCAGAAAAAGGGATCCTCTATGCCCCTGATTATGTTATAAATTCCGGTGGGTTAATCAATGTTGCAGATGAACTAAAGGGTTACGATAGGGAAAGGGCTTTGCGTACTGCCTCAGGAATTTACAACAATGTAAAGCAAGTAATTGAAATCGCCAGGCGGGATAATGTTCCTACCTATAAAGCTGCTGACAGACTGGCAGAAGAAAGAATTGAGAAAATGGGAAGGATACAGAGCAACTTCATCCCTGGATAGAGGTGTTATTATGAAGGAAAAAATACTTGTCCTCAATCCCGGTTCAACCACATCAAAAATTGCTCTATACATGAATGGTGAGTGTGTTCTGTCCAAAAATGTGGAACATCCTGCTCATGAGTTGAGAAAATTCAAACGCATCACTGATCAAAAGGATTTTCGCTATGAATTTATTAAAGATGCTCTTAAAAAAGAAGGATTATCACTCCATGGACTTACAGCAGTTTCTGCTAGGGGTGGGTTGTTAAAACCCATCCCTGGTGGAACGTGGAATGTAAATGAAAAGATGGTATCTGACCTGCAGAAAGGACTGCAGGGGGAACATGCCAGCAACCTGGGAGGGATTATGGCCTATCAAATAGGGCAGGAGTTCAACTGTCCTGCATTTATTGTTGACCCGGTTATTGTCGATGAACTGCAGGATGTGGCCAGATTCGCCGGGCTGCCAGAGATAAAGCGCAGGAGTATCTTTCATGCTTTGAATCAGAAAGCTGTTGCCAGGGAAGCAGCAGAAGAAATGGGTTCAGGCTATGAGGATTGCATTTTCATAGTTGCTCATCTTGGCGGTGGCATATCAGTTGGATTGCATAAAAGAGGAAAAGTTGTGGATGTAAATAATGCCTTAGATGGTGAAGGCCCTTTTAGTGCAGAGCGGTCAGGAGGCTTACCTGTTGGCGATCTGGTAAAACTATGTTTTTCCGGACAGTATACAGAAGGCGAAATTAGGAAAAAGATAAAGGGACAGGGCGGTCTGGTCTCCTATACAGGTACTTCCAGTCTTCTAGAAGTGGAAGAAGCCATGGATCAGGGGGATGAAAAAGCTAAAGAGGTTTTTCTGGCTCTTGCCTATCAGGTTGCCAAAGAAATAGGAAGCCTGGCAGCAGTATCGGCTGATAAGGTAGATGCAGTAATCCTGACAGGTGGTATGGCTAACTCGCAAAAGATGGTAGAAGAAATAAAAAAGAGAGTCAGCTTCATAGGTCCTGTTATAATAAAACCTGGCGAGAAAGAAATGGAAGCTCTATACCGGGGGGCCTT
>PUNT01000038.1 GCA_003551905.1 Halanaerobiales bacterium | reverse complement strand
TGAAGTATTGCCCAGGCTTCCATGTCTACGTCGGTCGTTATAATAGATCAAGTGGCACCTACATGTTTCCTCGGTTGAAAATTTCTGTTGAAATTCCAACCAATTGATATCTTGTTGTTGAACCATAGTTCTCGCCTCCCAAACTTTTGTTCTGCAACCTTATTATATCAGAACGCGGGTTTGGTTGGCAAGGGGTTTTGGAGTTAAATTGATAGCCATATTAATTTTCATGTTTTTAATCTTCACACCCCCTATATAGATATTTTGCTATAGTAAATTATCTATGCAAATAGAAAGAGTGTGGATGTATGGCGTGACGCATTCATCCGCGCCGCAAGCTGACGCGGTTTTCTGCTAGTTTTCCTATAACATCTAAATAATTCTTCCGCTTCCTTTATTCGTTGCCTGACATCTTCCTTCACTGATTGTATTATTGTCACTCCCTAACTACAAATCTTCTGTCTATAAATAAACAAACTCCTGCCTACAAGCAGGAGCCAGTAGCACGATGGCGATTACAGGTGAGCCCCATCACCTGATAAAAAGTTTAGCAAAGAACCCTCTATAATGTCAGCAATTGGAGATTGATTCATTGTGCAAAGGTGTTTCTCCAGTGAAAAACAAGTCCTCTCTCACTAAACTTCTACAAGGTTTTCACCTTTTACCTTTCTCCGATTTATAAACAATCCAGTTGACAGCAAACCAGGTCAGCATAAAAACCAGACCACCGAAAATTGATTGCAGGTAGTTTTCAAAACCTGATATGATCAGCCAGACTAAGGCAAAAACAATACCTCCCACAACTCCTGGCAGGTTTCTTCTATCCAGAAGCATAGAAAAATCCCTCCCTGAATATTCAAGAGCAATCTTTATATCCTAAAACCTGGTAAGAGCTTAGCACAGTATGCTCCTCCCTGTCAATATTTAAGCTCAGAGATTCAGCTACACTCCTCAATCTTTTTTACTATTGTTAAACCCTTTCTATTCTGATATAATTGTTTTGAGCACATTTTGTGCACACCCTGCTAAGAGGTGATAGTTGTGCAGTTTATCCGCATCGGCGATAAGCTTATAAGTCAGGTAAAAATTCAAAAAATAATAGGTCACATATTTGAACTGCGGGCCCAGGGCTATTCTCAGAAAGAAGTAGCGGAAAAGCTCAGCCTGGAAAGAAGTTTAATTTCCCGGCTGGAATCTTTAGGCCAGGTTCGCAAAGGCAATCGCATTGCCCTGATCGGTTTTCCCATCGCCAATAAAGAGGAAGTGCAAAGTATGGCAGAAGAACAGGGCATTGATTTTACCATGGTCATGAATGATGAAGAGCGATGGGCCTTTATCAGGGAAAAGGACGGTATCACCTTATTCAATGAGCTCCTGCACCTGCTAGGAGAATTACAGGAATATGACGTGCTGATCTTCATGGGTTCAGACATGCGTCTGGGCATCGTTGAAAACATATTTGAAGGAGAAGTGATAGGTTTTCCTCTGGGGACCTCTCCAATAAAGAGAGACATCACTGTGGACATAGATGAACTTCAGAAGGTTGTTGAGCAGATAAAGTTGAGGAGGGATGATTCTTGAAACACGTGGTCAGCATAAGTCTTGGCTCCTCCAGTCGCAACCACAGGGTGGTCAAGGAAATCCTGGGACAGGAATTTCTCATTGAAAGGCTGGGAACAGATGGAGACCTGAAAAAAACCAAAGCCCTTTACGAAGAGATGGATGGCAAAGCTGATGCTATAGGCATGGGAGGAATTAGTCTCTTCATTACTGCTGGTAGAAAGAAATATTATTTTAAGGAAGCCCTGAAACTCATTAAAAATGTAAACAAGACCCCTGTTGTGGATGGCAACGGCCTCAAGGATATTCTTGAGAAAAAGGCTATTAGATATGCTGACCAGGAACTGGGTTTGAATTTTGCCAGCAAAAAAGTCCTGGTTGTATGTGCTGTAGACAGATTCGGCATGGCTGAGGCTTTTATTGATACTGGCGCCACAACCCTTTTCGGTGACCTCATCTTTGCCCTGAACCTTCCCTTTCCCATAAAAACCATGAGAGGGTTACGCCTGGCAGCAACAACCATAGCCCCCATTATAACTCGCCTACCCTTTCGCCTGGTTTACCCGGTAGGAGCATCACAGGATAATGAGTCTCGTTTTATCCACAACCGCTATTATGATGCCAGTGATGTTATAGCTGGTGATTTCCACTACATTAAGAAATATATGCCCCAAAAACTGGTTGACAAAATAGTAATTACCAACACGGTTACTGACAAAGATGTGAATAAGCTTAGAGAGCTGGGAGCAAAACTTCTTATTACCACAACACCTGAAATCAATAACCGTTCTTTCGGCACCAATGTAATGGAGGCAATTCTGGTGGCCTATCTGGAGAAAAATCCAAAAGAAATAACTGCTGAAGATTATAACAGGGTTTTGGATGAACTCAACTATGCCCCCCGGGTTGTGGATCTGAAAAAATAAAAATTTTTGAATTTCAGGCAGTAATTTAGCCCCCTCATTTTGAGGGGGCTTTTCTATTCAAGATTGATAATTTCCGTTTTAAAACTCCTTTTTCCCAGATGGATCCTGGCCATACTCCTGGGAGCTTCTTTTAAAGGACAGGTAGGACTCCCGGGGTTCAAAAGAACCACTTCTCCCATCTCCTGATGGGAGGGACGGTGGGAATGGCCATAGACAATGATAGCACATCCTTCTCTCCTTGCTCTTTTTAGCATACGCTTTTTCTGGTTGAAGAAGGGGCCGGTTCCATGGGTTACACCAATTGTTAAACCCGAAAAATCAAGTTTCTTAAATTCAGGCAATTTTTCCTGCAGCTGTACACTGCATCTATTCCCATGAACTGCTTCCACCGGAGCAACCTCTTCCAGTTCTTTTAGCACCTCCAGCCTGGTTATATCGCCGGCGCAGATAATAGTATCAGCACCAACCAGTTCCTTGATCAAACCCCTGGGGAGCTCATTATACATATCCGGCACATGCAAATCAGATATTACTGCTAGAACTTTATCCATCCCCTTCAACCCCTTTCTTCTAAAATTCATCAGCATAACCTTGCAAATATTCTACTAGCTCCTGTGAATCCTCAATCTTCATTATATGATCCCGGGCTCTTCTAGCATCTGGCAATCCTTTGATATACCAGGACAGATGCTTGCGCATCTCCTTTATAGCAACATGCTCCTCACTGAATTTAAAGGCCAATTCCAGATGGCGAAAAATGACCTCAAAACGCTCCTGCAAACTGGGAAATACCGGTTCTTCTCCCTTAAGAACCCTCTTTATCCCCGTGAACAACCAGGGATTGCCCCGGGCTCCCCGGGCCAGCATAATTCCCTGGCAGTCAGTTTCTTTTAGCATCCTGACCCCATCATGGGGTGCAAAAATATCACCATTACCTATAACAGGTATCTCCAGCTCCTCTCTCACAGCAGCAATAATGCTCCACCGGGCCCTACCCTGGTAGAATTGTTCCCGGGTCCGGCCATGGACTATGAGCATATGAGCGCCGGCCTCCTGACATCTCCTGGCTACCTCCAGGGCATTAATTTCTTTATCACTCCATCCAGAGCGTATCTTAACACTCAACTGACACTTGACCTGTCTGGCCATGCTGGCAACAATTTTGCCAAGAAGTTGCGGATTTCGCATTAAAGCGGCTCCCATACCTACTTTTACCACTTTGGGGGTTGGGCACCCAGCATTTAAATTGATATTTGTCGGAGAATACTTTGCTTCCACAAGAGCAACTGCTTCCCCCATTATCTGAGGGCAGGAGCCAAAAAGCTGCACTGCCCGGGGCTGTTTTTCCCCCTCCAGATCCAGTATTTTAAAAGACTGCCTGTTGTTCTCCAGAAGCCCCCTGGCGCTTACCATCTGGGTAAAAGCCAGATCAGCGCCATGTTCCTTAACTATTGTGCGAAATGCTCTATCAGTGATCCCTGCCATGGGAGCCATCATAACCGGCACGTCATCTTTCATTACTGTTCAGCTCCTCCAGGAACCTCAAACCTTCCAAGGTCAGGTAATGATGGACATGATCCACACATTCCAGTGCTTCCCCTGCCAGGGTACCGGCCAGGCCACCGGTAGCAATGATTTTAGGGTCACCTCCCAGCTCAGTTTTCATCCGTTTAATAAGTTCCCGGACCTGGCCAATGAAGCCAAAATAGATTCCTGCCTCCATGGCTGCTACCGTATTAGCGCCAATGGCTTTTTGGGTTTCTCTGATCTTGATCCGGGGTAACTGGGAAGCTTTATTAACCAGTGCCTCCACCGCCAGTTCCAGGCCGGGGGCAATGGCACCTCCATAGTAGTGCCCCTCAGCAGATAACGCACAGAAGGTTGTAGCTGTGCCAAAATCCAAAATTATAGCCGGACCACCATAGATGTTATAAACTGCCACAGCATTAACAATTCTATCTGCTCCCACTTCCCGAGGGTTATCAACTTTGATATTCAAGCCGGTTTTTATGCCTGGCCCCACGAAACGGGGAAGAACTTCTATGTAGGTTTCTATTGCTCTCTCCAGAACTCCATTGACCGGTGGCACCACACTGGAAACCATGACGCTATTGATTTCATTAGGGGACAAATCTGCACTGCAGAAGAGATTAGCAAAGAGAACACCGTATTCATCAGCAGTCTTCTTGCGGTCAGTGGAGACCCTCCAGTGCCTTATGAGTTTCTTTCCCCGGTAAATCCCCAGCATGGTATTGGTATTGCCTACATCCAGGGCTAAAAACATTTCCTCAACCTCCCTCAATAACTCTTACAGTGCCACTGTAAAAACTCATCTTTTGACCATCAATGAGCTCCAGGAGCAAAGCCCCCTCCCCGGTATAACCCAGTACCTTTCCTTTCTTTTTTTCTCCTGAAATATGGACAGCTTTGCCTTTAAGGTAGGACAAGCGCTCCAGCTTTTTATGAAAAAAACTGAAACCCTCCTGCAAAAAGATCTGATAATCCTGCAGGAGATTTCTGATAATAGAAAGCAGTAGAGATGTCCTACCAGGTGCAAAATCCAGCACTTCTTTCAAAGAAATAGCATCTGTAACCTCATTTTCCGGCTGGGACCACAAGTTGAGGCCCAAACCTAAAATCATATCCTGGCCATATTTTTCACATAGAATTCCAGCCAGTTTCTTCTTTTCTAGCATAATATCATTAGGCCACTTCACACAAAAGGAAAGATCAAAATGCTCCTTTAATCCTTTAATGACCGCACCTGCTGTCACCAGTGAAAACGCAGACCACGCCCATTCACCCCTGGCCTGCAGGTATAAAGAAAAATAAAGACCACCAGGTGGTGAATACCAAAAGCGGTCCTTTCTGCCTCGCCCTGCAGTTTGCATATCACTCAACACCAGGGAACCCTGGGGAACCATACCCTCCAGCAACTTCCTGCGCAAACAACTGCTGGTTGAATCTATTTCCGGGAAATAGTAAACTCTTCCTGGCAAAATCTTTTCCAGCTCTTTTATTTTCATCATTCCACCTCTAGCAGAAGTTAAGACTTATATCCAGAGCTTTTACTGAATGGGTGAGGCAACCCATTGAAATATAGTCAACCCCTGCCCGGGCTACAGCTTCAATATTATCCGCAGTGATATTACCGGAGGCTTCAGTAAGAGCTCTACCATTGATAAGTTTAACCGCCTCCCACAAATCAGAAGTGGACATATTATCCAGAAGAATTATGTGGGCTCCCCCAGCCAGGGCTTCCTGCACTTCCTCCAGGTTTTTTGCTTCAACTTCTATCTTTACCATGTGGCCTACTCGCTTTTGCACCAGGGATAAAGCCCTTCTGATGCTACCAGCAGCAAGTATATGATTATCCTTGATTAGAACAGCATCATAGAGACCAAAGCGGTGATTTGCCCCCCCACCCTTTATAACAGCATACTTTTCCAGCCTGCGGAGAAGGGGCGTGGTTTTTCGAGTATCCACTACCCGAACACCATAAGGCTCAACTTTCTTCACCATGAGCCGGGTCATACTGGCAATACCGGAAAGGCGCTGCAAAAAGTTCAAGGCAAGCCTCTCCCCTTGTAGAATAATCCGGGACGGACCATGTATCCGGGCTACCTGAGACTCTTCCAGAACTTCATCCCCGTCCTCATAAAAGCTTTCCCAGCTAATTCCACCCAGGAGTTCAAACACTCTTCTTGCAACAGGCAACCCAGCCAGAACTCCAGCTTCCTTTACTAAAAGTACAGCTTGGGAGGTTATATCCTCTCCTATAATGGCTTCTGTTGTTATGTCGCCAGATCCTATGTCTTCCTCCAGGGCCATTTCCAACAGACAGTCCAGGGCTGGATTAGGAAAGATCAATGATTTTGCCCTCCTCAAACCCTTTTTCCAGTACTATGTGTTTCTTCTCCCAGAGAGGATTTTTCTCCGGGAAGTCCGTCCGGAAGTGACAGCCCCTGCTTTCTTCTCGCATGATAGCAGCTTTTATAATACTATAAGCAACAACAATTATGTTCTGAGTTTCCCAGCTAGATGGTTTTGAATAGGAACGGTTAAGGTAATCATTGAGTTTAACAATCTCCTTTAGAGCCTCTTGTAATCCCCGGAGATCCCTGACTATGCTCACCTTTTCCATCATAATTTCTTGAACCTTTTCCCGAACCTTAATCAATTCTTCATCGTCACCCAAATTTTCCTCTTGCAAAAACATCTTTTCCATTTCCTCCACCTTGGGGCGGGGAAAATCATTATCTGCCAGCAACTGAGCAATGCGCCATCCAAATACCAATCCCTCCAGGAGAGCATTGCTTGCCAGACGGTTAGCCCCATGAACTCCTGTTGCTGCTGCCTCACCACAGGAATAAAGGCCGGGCATGGAAGTAGCACCATTTATATCAGTCTTAATACCACCAATAATATAATGAGCAGCAGGAACTACCGGTATGAGTTCATTGCTGATATCATAACCATACTCACTGCACTTCTCACAGATCCGGGGAAATCTTCGCTTGATAAACTTACAATCCAGCTGCGTAACATCCAGCCAGACATGGGGCATATTGTCTTTGCGCATTTCTGTCAATATGGCCCGGGAAACCACATCCCTGCTGGCCAGCTCAGCGTTAGGGTGATAATCCAGCATAAACCGCTGCCCGCTCTTATTCCGCAGAACCCCTCCCTCTCCCCGAACTGCTTCAGAAATTAAGAAGGTAGGTTCACCCGGTTTGTATAAGGTGGTGGGGTGAAACTGGAAAAATTCCATATCCATAAGAGCTGCTCCCGCCCTGTAACCCATTGACATACCATCTCCAGTAGAAACCCCAGGATTGCTGGTCTGTGAATAAACCTGACCGCAACCACCGCTGGCAATGATAGTAACAGGAGAAGCAAAATAGGTTAACCTTTTCTGAGGACGGTCATAGGCTATAACACCGGCACATTCACCCTGGGGACCGGTTACCAGGTCCAAAGCGAAGGTATCTTCATAAATATCAATCCAGTCCAGGTGCAGTATGGTCCGAACCAGAGCTTTTCTGATCTCCTCCCCTGTTGCATCCCCATGAGCATGGAGTATCCGGGGTTGGCTATGGGCACCTTCCCAGCCCAGGTCCAGGTTTCCTTCAATCCGGTCAAAATCTGTTCCTAACGCTATTAGTTCCCGAACCCTGCTGGGCCCTTCTTCCACCAGTGTCTTTACAGCTTCGTCATAGCATAAATCCGCACCTGCAGCCAGTGTATCCCTTATGTGAAGCTGGGGAGAATCTTCATCGCTGAGTACAGCAGCTACTCCACCCTGTGCATAACCGGTGGTACTGTCTTCTGTCTTTTCCTTGGTAATTACAACTATTCTTCGTCCCCCTGCTTTTAAGGCTGTATATAACCCTGCCAGACCGCTCCCAACTACAACCAGGTCTACCTCCTTGATATCTACCTCCTTGGGATCATAGGATTTCAAGTACCTGGGAAAATTCACTATAAACACCCCCTACTTAATTTCCAGCATTCTCTCAAGGGATTTTTTAGCTCTTCTGGCAATACCTTCTGGAACCTCTATTCTAGGTTCCATATTCTTTAGAGACTCTAGCACCCGAATCAGGTTGATTTTCTTCATGTCAGGACATATTAGGTGCGGTGATAGAAGGTAAAAAGCTTTATCGGGATTCTCTTTGCGCAAGGGGTGCAACATTCCCATTTCAGTCCCTATTATAATGGTTTTTGCTTTTGTTTCCCTGGCGAACCTCGCTATGCCTGATGTCCCTCCAACATAATCTGCTTTTGCCACAATTTCCGGTTGACATTCAGGATGAACCGCTACCAATGCCCCTGGGTTAGCTGCTCGCACCTTATCCAGTTCTTCAACACTAACCCGGTGATGGGTTATACAGTACCCCTCCCAAATTATTATTTCCTTATCTGTTTGGGAAGCAATATATTGCCCCAGATTTTTATCTGGCAAAAAAATTATCTGTTGGTTGGGAAGAGATTCCACTACCTGCACTGCATTTGAAGAAGTACAGCAAATGTCCACTTCCGCTTTCACAGAAGCAGATGTATTAACATAGGCCACCACAGCGGCATTGGGGTACTCTTTCTTCATCTTTCTGACCCCTTCTGCATCAACCATATCAGCCAGAGGACACCCAGCCTCCTTTACCGGTAATATTACCGTCTTCTCCGGGGCTAGAATTTTGGCACTTTCAGCCATAAAGTGCACACCGCAAAAAATAATTACCGGTTCCTCTACCTCGGCAGCCTTTTGGGCCAGGGCGAAGGAATCACCGGTAAAATCTGCAATATTCTGAATTTCCTCTATCTGATAATTGTGGGCCAGTATAATGGCATTTCGTTGCTTTTTGAGTGTTTCGACTTCTGCATTAAGTTGGTATTGTTCCAATTTTTTACCTCCTAATTACAACTGTCTAGTAATATGGTTATTGTATTTCTATTCTCCCCTAAAGTCAAAACTCCTCCCTGGGATCGCTCCGGTTATTTTCATCAACGAAAATTACCCGGGGTTTATAATCTTTAAGTTCAGAATCATTCAATAAAGCGTATGAAATTATTATGACTTCATCTCCTACCTGCACCAGTCTGGCTGCAGCTCCATTAATACAGATAGTCCCTGATTTTCTCTTCCCCTTTATCACATAGGTTTCAAAGCGGACCCCATTGTTCATGTTCAAAACCTGCACCTTTTCATGAGGAAGAAGATCCGCTTCTTCCATGAGCTCCGCATCTACTGTAATACTACCTATATAATTGAGGTTGGCCTCTGTAACCCGGGCCCGGTGAATTTTTGATTTCATCATTTCTCTCATCATGCCTTACACCTCCAGCCATATATTGTCAATTAGCCTGGTATCTCCAATAAAAACTGCCAGGGCTGCCATCATAGGCCCTTTAACTTTTTCCACCTGTTTGAGGTTCCTCCGGTCCACTATGGCAGCGTAATCAAGTCTGGCCAGCTTTTCCCTGGCTACCATATCTTCCATTGCCTTTTTAATCTTTAACCCATCCCTCTCTCCACTATCAATTCTCTCTTTCACCATCTGCAAAGTTCTATAGAGTATGGTTGCTGCCCTTCTTTCCCTGGAATCAAGGTATTTGTTTCGAGAACTCAGGGCCAGCCCATCTTCTTCTCTGACAGTTGGGCAGGGAACAACTTTCACTCCCATGTTCAAATCCTTTATCATCTTCTCTATAATCAGGAACTGCTGACCATCCTTCTGGCCAAAATAAGCCCGGTCCGGGCCAACTATATTAAAAAGTTTGTTAACGATTGTAGTTACTCCCTGGAAATGTCCAGGACGGGATGCCCCACATAAAGTTTCCGTGAGTTCTTCAACCTGCACATAGGTACAGTAATCAGCAGGATACATCTCCTGTACATGAGGATAGAAAAGTAGATCCACACCCCTTTTCCGCAGAAGTTTTTCATCTCTTTTTATAGCCCGGGGATAACGATCATAGTCTTCATCCGGGCCAAATTGGGTGGGATTCACAAAAACGCTAACCGCCACATAATCATTTTCTTTAACTGCTTTTTCTACAAGGGACAGGTGTCCTTTGTGCAAATACCCCATGGTAGGAACAAATCCCACACGCTGGCCTATCTTCTTAACCTGAATAATTTCTTCTCTGGTTTCTTCAATATTTTTAAGAACTTTCATTTCTGCCTCCTGCATCAACTGAACAGTTTTTTTATTGTTTCCTCATCCATGGAAAAACTTTCACTCTCAGCCGGAAATTTACCATTGCGAACATCTTCCATGTAGCGCTGAAAAGCCTCTTTCATGGATTCACCTATTTCTCCGTACCTGCGAACAAAGCGAGGGACAAACCTTTGATACATACCCAGCATATCATGAACTACCAGGACCTGTCCATCACAGTCAGGGCCGGCTCCAATACCAATAGTGGGAACTTTAAGTTCAGAAGTAATTTCCCGAGCCAGGGGAGCGGGAATACATTCTAAAACCAGAGAGAAGATCCCTGCTTCTTCCAGGAGCCGGGCATCATCTATTAGTTTTTTTGCCTCTGCAACTTCTTTACCCTGAACTTTAAAACCACCCAGTTGATTAACCGATTGGGGAGTTAAACCTAAGTGCCCCATTACCGGAATTCCTGCTTTAACCAGAGCCCGGGTTTGAGGCAACACTTCCTCACCACCCTCCAGCTTCACAGCCTGAGCCATCCCCTCCTTGAGAAGCCGGCCGGCATTTTTCATAGTATCTTCCACACTAACCTGAAATGACATGAAAGGCATGTCACCAACTACCAGGGCTCTTTCTGTACCCCTGGCCACGGCCTTTGTGTGGTGGATCATATCTTCCATGGTTACCGGTACCGTATCCTCATATCCAAGAACCACCATGCCTAGAGAATCTCCTACCAGCATTATATCTATACCGGCTTCATCTTCCAGGCGAGCCGTGGGATAATCATAGGCTGTGAGCATGGTTATCTTCTGGCCCTGTTCCTTCATCTTTTTCAGGTGGGTAATCCTTACCTTCTCCCTTTCTGCCATTTCTCAGCCCTCCTGTAGTATTTTTTTCAGTTCCTGATATTTCCCCTCTGCAAGGCCTTTTTCCCTGGCCAAATCCAGGGTTAGCTGACCCAGAACTATATAATAAGGGAGTAATTCTACTCCATGTTCCCTCAACGCCTCCAGATGCCCCAGAACCGTTCCCACATCGCCTCTGGCTATGGGTCCGGTCAACGCTCCTGCCGGACCCAAATCTTTGATGTTTTCCAGTGTTCCCTCCATGAGTGGAAGGGCAGCCTCCAGGCCTTCTTCATCATCGATCCCAGCCCGCTTATAAACTGACAATCCCAGGTTCACCAGACCTGTTAAATAGTTGCTAAAAATAACAGCAGCGGCATGGTACAATTTCTTTTTTTCTTCTTGAATCACAACCCAGGAAGCCCCGATACTTTCCACCAGTTCCTTGCCAGCCTGCAGTCCTTTTTCATCCCCCTCCAGAAAAAATTTCGCCTGAGGCAAAGCTTCCAGACCTGCTTTCCAGTCGGGAACAGACTGGAGGGGATGCATTGATAGAACATGATAATTACCAGGACCTTTATTCAATATAGAAGAGGAATGATAACCGCTGGTATGAATCAGGACCGCCCCTTCTGATATGAGCTGGCCAATAAAAAGCTCCCGGCAGACACTCTCCATTTGATCATCCGGGGTAGTTATCAGTATAATGTCAGCCTTCTTTATTATTTTGCCGGGAAATTCTGTGACCAGCGGGAAAATACTCAGTCCCTCTTCGTCTCTTGGATTGGTATCTGACCTAACTGCAGCTCCCAGTAGCTCATAGCCGGCTTCATTAAGAAGATAGGCCAGAGCTTTCCCTATCCTTCCAGGCCCAATAACAAAAATGCCTGCCCCACTCATACCAGCTCCCTCCACCTAAAAAAATAAAGATGCCTGCCACTCTTGAGGCTGAAGGCATCATAATCCATAAAATCTCCTCCTTTCGTCTCGGTCGCCAGGGATCCAAGCGAATACACCTAACAATAAAGTATCCGGTATGGTTCAACTTGATACCAACCGCATACTTATGATAACACTTTTTATCACACCTGACAAGTGTTTAAGGTTTAGTTTGGTTCGATTACATTATAATTCTCTCAAAAAACTATTGCCATCTTTATCTATAGTTTTTCAGGTACATAAAAAGAGGGCCATTTGAGACCCTCTTTTTCATCTTTTCCTAGAAAAGCCCGGTAATTTTTCCTTTCTCGTCAATATCAATGCCTTCAGCAGCAGGCCGTTTGGGCAGTCCAGGCATGGTCATAATATCACCGGCCAGAGCTACCAGGAACCCTGCTCCAGCTGAAACGGTAATATCCCGAACCGATACCCGGAAATTACGAGGCCTGCCTACAAGTTTGGGATCATCAGAAAGGGAGGCTTGCGTCTTGGCTACGCATATAGGCATGTTACCATAACCCTGCTCTTCCAGGTTTTTTATCTTCCTGTCCACACCTCGCAGATAGTCTACACCATCTGCACCATAGATACGAGTTGCGATCTTTTCCAGTTTATCTTTAATGGGTTCTTCAACATCATAGAGGAATTTAAAGTTGTTTTCCTGCTCCATAGCCCGGAGAACTGCTTCTCCCAGCTCTATTCCCCCTTTGCCTCCTTCAGCCCAGACATTGGAATGAGCCACTTCCACACCCAGCTTCTTGCACCTATCATGGATTGCCTGCAGTTCAGCATCTGTATCGTGGGGGAAACGGTTTAGTGCAACCACCAGGGGCAAACCATAGCTCTGCATATTCTCAATATGCTTCTCCAGGTTTTCCAGGCCTTTTTCCAGGGCCTCTACATTCTCTTCCTTGAGTTCCTTCACACCCAATCCACCATGCATCTTCAGGGCCCTGGCTGTAGCAACAAGCACCACCGCATTAGGCTTAAGGCCTCCAAAACGACACTTGATATCCAGGAATTTCTCCGCTCCCAGATCAGCACCAAAACCTGCTTCTGTGATGGCAATATCAGAAAGCTTCATAGCCATTCGGGTGGCCATGATGCTGTTGCAACCGTGGGCTATGTTAGCAAAAGGTCCACCATGGACAAAGGCTGGATTATTTTCCAGGGTTTGTACCAGGTTGGGCTTGATGGCATCCTTGAGCAGGGCAGCCATGGCCCCATGAACCTTTAGATCCCTGGCAGTAACAGGCTTGCGGTCAAATGTATGGCCAATGACAATTCTGCCCAAACGTTCCTTCAGATCTTTTAGATCTGTTGACAGGCAGAGAATTGCCATAATCTCCGAAGCCACAGTAATCATGAACCCATCTTCCCGGGGCAACCCGTTGGCAGTTCCACCCAGGCCAACAATTATCTGGCGCAGAGCTCTTTCATTCATATCCATAGCCCGTTTATAGGTGATCCGGGTAGGATCAATACCCAGCTCATTGCCCTGCTTGATGTGATTATCCAGGGCAGCAGCCAAAAGATTATGGGCAGTACTCATGGCATGTATATCACCGGTAAAGTGCAGATTGATATCCTCCATGGGCACCACCTGGGCATAACCACCACCAGCGGCACCGCCCTTGATGCCAAAACAGGGACCAAGGGAAGGTTCCCGCAAGGCTATTGCGGTTTTATGGCCCATCTGATTTAACGCCTGGCCAAGACCTACCGATGTTGTAGATTTACCTTCACCAGCGGGAGTCGGTGTAATGGCGGTTACCAAAACCAGCTTAGCGTCAGGTGTATCTTTGTACTTTTCCAGAACCTCCAGTTTAACTTTAGCCTTATAATCACCGTAAAGTTCCAGATCTTCCGGTTCCAGTCCTACTTGAGCGGCAATCTTGTGAATATGTTCCATTTTAGCTTCCTGAGCAATTTGAATATCAGATTTCATCTACATTTCCTCCCTTATCTGGAGACAACTTAAATATTCTCCTCCAGTATTGCCTCCACTTCTTGTTTTATTGAATTTCCTCTCGCCAGCAATTCAGCGCTCTTCTTCCGGGCATCATCACAAAATCTATCATCTTTGATGCTTGAAAGGTTTATGCGCACATTCATGGCTGCTCCCTGCAAACCAGCATGGGCCAGGAGCACCGCAACACCTCCATCTGTGATGCAGTTAGGATTGCCCTCCTTAACTCCAGTAGAGGCCAGCTCCATAACCTCAATACACTTTTCCATAACCTCCATGGGAACACTGGCAGCTCCTTTGAATACTTCCTGAAGTCTCTTCTTTCTCTGTTCTTTTTCTTCCTCGGTTTCCTTGGGAAGACGGAAAGCCTCCATGACAGCTTTGAAAGCTTGAGAATCTTTTTCTATGAGCTCACAGAGTTCTTCCCTGAGAACACAGGCTTTTTCTTCCACCTCCCTGAACTTTTTTTGTGATTCCCCGGCTTTTTTCTGGGATAACCCACTTACCATGCCTGTCAGGGCTCCAGCCAGGGCCCCGGCCAGAGCTGCTACACTCCCACCGCCAGGGGTTGGTTTAGGTGCTGCCAGATCAGCCAAAAATTCCTTCATATTTTTATCCAGCATCCTATCCCTCCTTGAAACAACCTTTTTCCACAATTATCTTACCCTTTTTAACCACAGTATCCACCAGATTTATCCCGTAATAATAGGGAATAAAACGGTGATTGGGTACATCAAAGAGAACCAGGTCTGCTTGCTTGCCCGGTTCAATACTTCCCACATCTTCTCCCAGACCCAGGCTATGAGCAGCATTAATGGTTACAGCTATGAAAGCTTCTTCAGGAGTCATCTTCATCTTCAGACAGGCCAGGGTCATAATCAAGGGGATGGAATGGGTGGGACAGCTTCCCGGATTGAAATCAGAAGCCAGGGCCAGAGGCACATGCCGATCTATCATTTCCCGGGCCGGAGCATATTTGTCTTTCATGAGGGTAAAGGGTGTGGCAGGAAGCAGAGTTGCTGTTACATCAGCTGTCGCCATCTTTTCCATCCCTGCCAGGGAAATCTCCAGGAGATGATCAGCAGATGCAGCCCCCAGTTCTGCAGCCAGTTCAGCTCCACCCAGGGAAACCATCTCATCAGCATGAAACCTGATTTCAAGTCCCAGCTCTTTAGCTTTTCTCAAGAGGCGCCGGGACTGCTCTACGGAGAAAACTCCTTCTTCGCAAAAAACATCGCAAAACCGGGCCAGTTTTCTTTCAGCAACATATGGCAGAACTTCATCTTTCATGTAATCAATAAAATCATCACTCCGGCCAGCATATTCTTCAGGCAAGGCATGGGCACCCAGGAAGGTGGGAATTATATCCACAGGATGCTCCTTCTGCAATTGATCTATGACCTCTAGCATCTTCACTTCATTTTCCAGGTCCAAACCATACCCGCTCTTAATTTCAACTGTTGTGGTACCATTTAAAAGTATCCGGTCCAAGACCTTGCGGCTCTTTTCCAGAAGCTCATCTTTTGAGGTTTTCCTTGTAGCCCGGACAGTTTCCAGTATACCGCCACCTTCTTTTAGTATTTCCATATAGGGGATACCGGAAATCCGCAGGGCAAATTCATCCTCCCTAAAACCACCGAAAACGGAGTGAGTATGAGGGTCCACAAAGCCAGGGGTCAGAGTCATGCCCGGGGCATGGATGAAGGTATGAGCTGTTTCTTTTGCAATCTTTTCCAACACTTTCTCCCGGGGGCCCACCTCTATGATTTTTTCCCCCCTCACAGCTACAGCTCCATCCTCAATAATTTCCAGTTTTCTCATGGCTTCTCCCCGGGCTGCTTCTTTTTTGAACCCGCCAGCTGTAATCACATTGCCAGCTGTGAGGAGAAGATCTACATTCCCAGGCATCTAATCCTCCCCCATGAATACCCGGGTTTCCAGTATCTGATCATCCTGAAAATCTTCCAGCTGCAGGTAAAAATCTGCGGCATCAACCAGGGCTTTTTGTGGCACCAGTCCAACAATTTCACTGCCCACAATATTTACACCATACCTCTGTGCTTCCCTCTTCACTACTTCAAATACTCTAAATATGGGAGTCTTCTCATAATTTTCAAGATTCATGGACACCTGGGCCTGCCCCCGGTCTTCCAGAAAAACACCCATGGCTTTAACATTTTTGAAGCCACCACCACTGGCCCTAATTACCCGGGCTATTTTGTCGGCTATCTCCTTTTGCGAAGTGTCCAGATTGATATTGTAGGCAACCAGGGGCATCCGGGCTCCAACTGCAGTAGCTCCAGTTCCAGGCATCTCCTGAGGGCCAAAGTCAGGAAGCCTCTCTGTACTGATGAGCTCTTTTAGTTTTTCATACTGCCCTTTTCTTATTCGGGACAGGTTTTTCCTTTCTGGCATCTGAGCTGCTTCCCCGTAAAGGTATACAGGAATATTCAGCTCTTCCCCTATCCTCTTGCCCATCTCCCGGGCTATTTCTATACACTCATCCATCTCCATGTTGCTGATGGGAATAAAAGGAAGAACGTCAGTAGCTCCCATCCGGGGATGTTCCCCTTTATGCTGTTCCATATCTATAAGTTGACCAGCCTTCTCCACCAGTTTGAACGCTGCTTCCTTGACCGGCTCAACTTCGCCAACGAAGGTAATCACCGAGCGGTTGTGACTGGCATCAGAAGAATAGTCCAGGAGACGAATTCCCTCTACTGAACGAACAGCTTGAATTACTTCTTCAACCACTTCTTTGCGGCGACCCTCACTAATGTTTGGTACACATTCCAGGACTTTACGCATACTTATCCCTCCTCCATGGGTATTTTTATTCCTTTCTTCCTGGCTGTCTCTAAGGCTTTATCATAGCCGGCATCAGCATGCCTCATAATTCCAGTACCCGGGTCGCTGGTTAAAACCCTCTCCAGCTTTTTCTCTGCCAGGGCCGTGCCATCAGCAACCACCACCATGCCAGCATGGAGAGAGTAACCAATGCCTACCCCTCCACCATGGTGAACACTAACCCAGGAAGCCCCAGCTGCTGTGTTCAGGAGAGCATTGAGTATGGGCCAGTCAGCAATAGCATCGCTACCATCCTTCATACTTTCTGTTTCTCGATTGGGGGAAGCCACTGAGCCAGAATCCAGATGGTCTCGACCAATAACTATGGGAGCCTTAAGCTCACCACTGGCCACCATGCGATTCATCTCCAGGCCAAGTCGGGCCCTGTCCCCATACCCCAACCAGCAGATACGGGACGGTAAGCCTTGAAAACTCACCTTTTCCCGGGCGTTCTTTATCCAGCGGACTAAACGTTCATCCTCAGGGAATATTTCCAGTATTCGGTCATCAATTTTCTCTATGTCTTCTGCATCTCCTGAAAGGGCCACCCAGCGGAAAGGCCCCTTTCCTTCGCAAAATAAGGGGCGAATGAAAGCAGGAACAAATCCAGGAAAATCAAAGGCATTCTCCACTCCTCTGTTCTTAGCCTGCTCCCTGATATTATTGCCATAATCAAATACTAAGGCTCCCTGATTTTGCATACTCAGCATAGCTTCTACATGATCTTTAATAGAATCCAGTGCTTTCTCCAGGTATTCTTCTGGAGATCTCTGCCTCAATTCAGCAGCCTCCTCCACATTATATCCCAGAGGTATATAACCGTTTAGAACATCATGGGCAGAAGTTTGATCAGTAACAATATGCGGAATGAAATTTCTTTTCAAGAGTTCCGGATAAACCCGGGCAGCATTATCCTGAAGACCAATGGAAAGAGGCTCTCCTTTTGCTGCAGCATCGCCAGCCAGCTTAATTGCTTCCTCCAGATTCTCTGACATCAAATCACAATAACCGGTTTCCAGGCGCCTTTTTATTCTCTCCCTGTCAACCTCCACTACAAGGGCAACCCCTCCATTCATGGTAATGGCCAGGGGTTGGGCCCCTCCCATGCCTCCAAGTCCTGCACTGAGAACAATTTTCCCCTTGAGGGAACCGCCAAAATGCTGGGTAGCAGCTTGGGCAAAAGTTTCATATGTTCCCTGGAGAATACCCTGAGTGCCTATATAGATCCAGCTGCCAGCTGTCATCTGGCCGTACATGATAAGGCCTTTTTTCTCCAGTTCCCAGAAGTGCTCCCAGGTAGCCCAGGCCGGCACCAGAAGGGAGTTGGCTAAAAGCACCCGGGGAGCCATTTCATGGGTCCGAAAAATTCCCACCGGCTTACCGGACTGTATTAATAAGGTTTCATCGTCAGCCAATTCTTTCAATGCCTTTATGATGGCTTCCAGGGCAGCAAAATCCCTGGCTGCTTTTCCCCGTCCTCCGTAAACTACCAGTTCTTCAGGTTTCTCAGCTACTTCCGGGTCCAGGTTGTTGAGAAGCATGCGCATGGCTGCCTCCTGCTGCCACCCCTTGCAGGAAATCTCTTTGCCCCTTGGGGCTTTATACAGTTTCAAAGAAACCCCCTCCAGAATATAAAATCATAAAAAATATTGAAACCAAAGCATCAAACAGAAAACCTACACATGGAAGTTTCGCTATAACAACCTCCTTTTCCTTCAAAAAACCATTTAAAGCAGAAAACATTCTCCATCCTGTAAAACCCTCAAAAGAGCTCCTTCTTTTAGCAATGAGGATACCAGTTCCAGTTCCCCATACAAAGTCCGATCCTCCTCTAGAAAAGGCACCTTCTCCCTCAAAAAAGAATGCAGCAATCGGGTTCCCCGACCCATTCGCTCCAGTCCAGCCATATCTATTCCCTGCACTGCACAGAGAGCTTCTCCAGCAAGAATGCCCAGGAGGTTGCTGTTGATATTTTTAAGTTTCAATGCTGACACTGAACCCATGCTGACATGATCCTCCTGACTGGCTGAGGTAGGTATGGAATCTATACTGGCCGGTCCAGCCAGCACCTTATTCTCTGAAACCAGAGATGCTGCAGTGTACTGGAGTACCATGTAACCGGAGTTCAAGCCACTCTTATTTACCAGAAAAGGAGGCAGTCCACCGCTGAGGGCAGGATTGATCAACCGTTCCAACCTTCTTTCACTAACATTGCCAATCTCGGACATGGCCATCCCCAGGTAATCCAGTGCCAGGGCCAGGGGCTGACCATGAAAATTTCCCCCAGAGATAATCCTGTCTTCTTCGTGGAAAATGAGGGGATTATCTGTAGCAGAATTGGCTTCCCTGATCAAGAGATCCAGAACATATTCCAAAACATCCCGGGAAGCTCCATGAATCTGGGGAATACAGCGCAGCGAATAACCATCCTGCACCTTATCATTGCAGTTCCCCTCCAGGTTCTCACTACCCTCCATGAGGGTAAGAATATTCTCTGCAACCTTTTTCTGTCCAGGATGGGGACGAACCTTTTGAATCAATGGATGAAAAGGGTCTCTTAGCCCCCTTAAGGCTTCCATGGATAGGGCTGCAATGCAATCAGCCTGGCGTAAAATCTTCAGGCCTTCATGGACAGCTATAAGCCCCAGAGCTGTCATTACCTGGGTACCATTAACTAATGCTAATCCTTCCTTGGCCATGAGCTGGAGAGGCATTAAATTTTCCTTTTTCAGTGCTTCTTTTGTATCAACCAATTTTCCTTGATAATAAACCTGGCCATTACCGGTTAAAGCCAGAGCCACATGGGCCAGGGGAACCAAATCTCCACTGGCTCCAACTGAACCCCGGGAAGGAACACGGGGATGTATGCCATGGTTTAAAAAATCCAGCAATTTTTCCACAACCTGAATCCGCACACCGGAAAACCCCTGGGCCAGGGCATTGGCCCGGAGCAGCATAACTGCCCTTACTGTTTCTTCATCAAGATCCTCCCCGTATCCTACGGAATGGCTATAGACCAGTTTCTGCTGCAGTGTTTCCAGCTCACACGGAGAAATAGTAACCCGGCTGAGATGGCCAAAGCCTGTATTGATTCCATAGATAGTTTCACCATTTTTCATCTGTTCTTCCAGGTAAAACCGGTTTTGGGCAATCTTTTCTGCAGCGGGTTTTTCCAGGGCAACTTTCTTCCTATCCTTTGCCACCATAACTACATCTTCAAGGCTAAGGTTTTTCCCATCAATTCTGAGCAAAAAATCTCCACCTCTCTTTATCATGGTAGATCAATAAAAAGAGGGGGAGAGGTTATCCCTCTCCCCCGTATGCTATTCGCTTTTGCTTGAATAAACTTCGTCTTCTTCTTTCTCCTCCTGCTTTCTTTCACGACTTTCCAGCAGTTTCTTTTCCTTTTCCCGGACTTTTTCCTCCAGGTCCATGAGCGGTTCTCCTTTAATCAAGGCTTGCAAATCATCAGAATCAAGGGTTTCCCGTTCCTTGAGAGCTTGAACAATTCTCTCAACTATTTCCCTGTTTTCTTCCAGGAGTTTAGTAGCCCTGTTATAGCAAACTTCAATAATATCTCTAATTTCCTTGTCTATAGTTGCTGCCACATCCTCACTGTAATTGCGGTCCCGGGAAATATCTCTACCCAGGAATACCTGTTCTCCATTCTTATGACCCAGGGTCAAAGGGCCCAATTTTTCGCTCATGCCAAATTCGGTAACCATGGCCCTGGCTATTTTGGTAGATCGTTCCAGGTCGTCATGGGCACCAGTACTTATATCGGAAAGGAAGAGGGCCTCAGAAGCCCTCCCTCCCAGGAGCGCTGTGATCTTATCTATTAGTTCAGTCCTGGTGAGAAACTTCTTATCCTCCTCTGGCAAGGGTATGGTAAAGCCACCAGCCCTCCCCCGGGGCACAATGGATACCTTGTGGGTACGATCTGCATGCTTTAGAAGCTCTCCCATGAGGGCATGCCCAGTCTCATGATAAGCTACTATATTCTTATCCTTATCGCTTATGACCCGTTTCTTCTTCTCCGGCCCAGCTATTACCCGGTCAATTGCATCATCAAACTCTCGCATGCCTATTTTGTCTTTATGCCGCCTTACTGCAAGTATGGCAGCTTCATTGGCTAAATTTTCAATATCTGCGCCGGTAAAACCCGGCGTCCTCTTGGCCAGAATTCCCAGGTCTACTTCTTCTTCAATTGGTTTCTTACGAACATGAACCTCCAGAATACCCTTGCGACCCAGATAATCAGGCATGTCAACTGTTATCTGACGGTCAAATCGTCCCGGACGAAGCAGGGCAGGATCAAGCACATCCGGCCGGTTGGTTGCTGCCAGAACTATAATTCCTTCATTGGCCTCAAAACCATCCATTTCCACCAGCAGCTGATTGAGGGTCTGTTCTCTTTCATCATGACCTCCACCGAGTCCGGCTCCACGTTGCCGCCCTACAGCATCCAGCTCATCCACGAATATTATGCAGGGAGCACTCTTTTTGCCCTGCTCGAATAGATCTCGAACCCGGGAAGCACCAACTCCAACAAACATTTCTACAAAATCTGATCCGGAAATTATGAAAAAGGGAACTCCAGCTTCACCAGCCACAGCCCTTGCCAGGAGGGTTTTTCCCGTCCCCGGCGGACCTACCAGGAGAACCCCTTTTGGTATCTTGGCACCAATAGCAGAAAACTGCTGTGGCCGCCGGAGAAACTCAGCAATTTCATTTAGCTCTTCTTTAACCTCTTCATAACCAGCTACATCATCGAAGTTAATTTTCTTCTTGCCTTCATGCATGCGGGCTTTGCTCTTACCGAATGACAGCACCTTATTTCCTCCGCCCTGCATACGTTGCATGAAGAAAATGAGTACTGCAAAGATAATTATGGTGGGAATGAGGTAGCCAACAAACCCCAGCCACCAGGGAGTTCCAGCCTCTGCTTCCGTCTCAATTTCAACCCCTTTGGCTTCCAGGCGGCTGATAACATCAGGCATTACCGCCTGAGGAACAGCAATTTCAAAGGCCTGTTCATCAAAGATTCCTTCAATTTTATTTTCTCCTATTATCTTTACGCTGGAGATCTCTTCCCGCTCAATCTTGCGTAAAAATTCACTGTAGGTTAGTTCTTCAACAGGTGCTTCTGGCTGCATGAAATACTGGGCCAGGAGGATGGAAATAATAATTATTATCATGTAGATACCGATATTTCGAGAAAAATTGTTCAAAAGTCATCCTCCCTTCAGAAAAGTTATACGGAAGGTATTATACCATATTTGTGGTTAATAGGCAAATACCCTAGACCTGATAAATTAACTATAAACACTGGCTTTTAACACGGCAATATAGGGAAGGTTCCGGTATTTTTGGGCATAATCCAGACCATATCCAACCACAAACATGTCCGGTATAGCAAACCCATTGAAATCAGCCTTGAATTCTGTAACCCGACGCTCCGGTTTATCCAAAAGGGTAACTACTTTGAGGCGAGCCGGTTTCCGGGTCTTCAGAACCTTCACAACATATTTAAGTGTCAAGCCAGTATCTATAATATCCTCAACAATAAGAACATTCTTGCCGGAAATATCCTCTTCCAGGTCCTTAATAATCCTGACCACGCCAGAAGTCACAGTACCGCTGCCATAACTGGATACATCCATGAAATCAAATGTAACCTGACGTTCAAGACAGCGGGCCAGGTCCGCCATGAAAACTACTGCCCCCCTGAGTATGCAGATCATGATGATTTCTTCGCCAGGAGGGAACGCAGTATCAATTTCGTCAGCCAGTTCCTGAACCTTCTTTTTTATTTCATCTTCAGTAATGAGGATTTTTTCCAGTTGATGGTCTAACTCATTCATTTAAATTATCCTCCTTCAGATTTTCCAAATGCAAAGCCACCATCCTGGTAGTGCTGTCCTTAACTCTATACTCATGACTTAAACGAATTCCCACAACCCAGATAATTTTTCCTTCAGGTGCAACTACCAGGGGCACAATATCTCGTTTTTGCTTCTCAATTTTGCTATCAATAAAAAAATCCTTGAGTTTTTTGCTGCCTTTTGCCCCCAGGGGATGAAAACGGTCACCTTCCCGGCGGTTGCGAACCTCCAGGTAAGGACCCACCATATCTCCATCAATAAAAACTCTATTGGGGGTCCGGGGTAGCTCCTCACCATGAACAACTTCAGCCCGCAGGAGGACCCCTGACTCAGTTATGAGAATTTCACCCGGCACCGACAATTTGTAGCTGTAGCTGACCATGCCAGCATGAGGGGAAGTTGAAACCCTAACCACTTTAAAGCCTTTTCTCATATTCAGGGAACCTGGTAGGGTGAGAGTTTTGCCGGTGCTGGCCTTCTGGACCAGTTCAAAGGCCCTCTGCAGGTGATGGTTGTAAAAAGATGTATTCGGGGCCAGCTCTTTGCATACCATCATGAGTACCCGACGCCCTATAACCCGGGGCATTTCTTTTAATGCAGCCAGATCCAGATCTATAAAATCTTTCTCCTTTTCCCTAACAATTTGCATCATATTATTTCTGCTGAGTTTCTGGAGAAAAAGATCCTCCTCCTGAAGAAGTTTCGCTGTCCGCCATATGCCTTCCTTCAATCGTGGGTTGTATTTTTCCATAAAGGGGATAAGTTCAAGCCTGATTTCATTCCGCCGGTACTTGGGTTCGAGGTTAGTAGGATCATATAGAGGTGATAGATTTTGTGCCCGGCAGTATTCTTCAATCTCCTCCCGCCATATACCCAGGAGGGGGCGGATAAAGGAGCCCGGTCCACGGTAGGGGATACCCCCCAGGCCAACCATGCCGCTCCCCCGTAGAAGGTTGAGAAGAAATGTCTCCACCTGATCATCAGCATGATGTCCAATAGCAATCCTCTGCATGTTCCGTTGCCGGGCTATTTTCGCCAGCCATTCCATCCGCACCTGACGGGCCACTTCCTGCAGGGAACCACCTCTCTGCCGGTGAAGTTCTGCCACATCTTCTTTCCGGCAGTGGCAACGAAATCCCCAGGATTTAACCAGCTCAGAAACCTCTTCAGCCTCAAAAACAGATTCTGGGCGTAAACTATGATCCAGGTGAAAAACTTCCAGGGTAAGATCCAGCTCCTCCTGCAAGCGCTGCAAAATATGAAAGAGAACCAGAGAATCAGGGCCACCGGAAAGGCTCAGGAGAACCCGGTCACCTTTATGCAGAAGTTTATATTCTTCTATGGTAGATTTAACCCTGCACAGGATATCCATATCCATGCCATCCTTTTTTCCGGAAATACGTTAATAATTCCACATATACTCTTCAGGTCCTCCCTGCAATCTGCAAAAGGAGGATGGTTATATCATCCGGCGTTTCCTGCCGGCTGCCTTTCATTAGGGACAGAAAAAACTCAGCTTTCTCCTGAGCCCCTGCAGGCAGGGTCTTGGAAAGCATCTCTCGTTCCAACCGTTCTTCCGCTCTATCTCCTGTGGCCAGAGCCCCATCACTCATGATAATGAGCATATCATCCTTTCCCAGGAAAAATTCCCTGGTGGTAGGTGTAACCTCCCTCAAGACACCAACAGGAGGCGAGTTGCCTTCCAGGATAACACATTCCCGCCGGTGCCTGATAAAAGTGGGAGCTGCCCCGTACTTAATAAAAATTGTCCGGCCGCTAAAGGGATCAAATAGAGCCATATCTATGGTAGCATAGCTATCTCCGCCAGTTTTCAAGTTCAAGGCTGTGTTTACAGTCTTAACAGCCAGTTCATGGCTGAATCCTGACTGCAATATTATTTCCAGAAGATTGATGGCAGCTTCACTGCATTTGGCCGCTTCATAACCAGTACCCATTCCATCACTAAGGACTACAGCAAACTGCCCTCCCTTCAATTCCTGAAAAGCAAAGCGATCCCCGGAAACTCCGCTTTCTGAGCTGGAAATTGCTGCAATACCAACCTCCACCCGGTAGAGGCGCCGGGGAGCAATGTAAAGCTGGCACTTCTTATGAGTAACAAAACCGCATCTCTTCACGTGCATTGAAAGATTGTAGCCCAGCTCCCGCCTCAATGCAGACAGGAGGTGGGTCAAACACCTGCTCTCACCACCACAGGGTTGCATCTGTAAAAAAATATGATTCCTGCTATCGCCCTCATTGCATTGAAGTTTTAAAATTCTGAATCCTTCCTCCTGCAGCTTTTTACTGAGAACAGCTTCTTTTTTTCTTCCATCCTCATGACTCTGGAAAACTTCCCTGCCAAACCTTTTAATAACCAGTCCCATCTCCTCCAGTTGCTGGGAAAGTAAATCCTGCTGCTCCTGAATCTCCCGCTGCCAGAAATTGTGAAGGCGATATGTATCCAAACCCTGTTTCAGAACCGGATAAAGGCGATGCAAATCAATACAGGGAAAATCCATGAACCGGTTAACATCATCCATATTCATTATTTTCCCCTGGGGTAAGCTGTGAAAAATTTTATAAAAGGAATTATAGGTGCTGCCATATTTTTCATCCCAGCACCGGTCATGTTTAGGACACTTGTGGCACACTCCCTGGGAAACTGTCTGCAGAAACTCTCCCATGAATGAATCCCAGAAACCCTTTTCTCCTGCATTATTTTCCCGAAAAGTCCTGGCAACAATTCCAAATACTGCGGAAAGATCATCCAGTTTCTTCTCCAGCACCCGGGGAAAGTTCGGATCCTCTTCCATACCTTTAACCTCTTCCCCGGCCGGAAACAAGGTGGAAAGCAACCCGCAGAAGGCCACTCCGCCGGCCAGCTGTATATAAGTTGAAGGATGAGTAAACTCCATAAAACTGGAAAAGAGAAGAGTTGTGAGTATGAGAGATGGGAAAAGAGCGTGGGGAATATACTTCCGGGAAAAAAAAGACATCATGGCCAGAACAGGAAGAAAACCCATTTCATAGGAGGGAAACCCCATTACCAGGGACCGTAAAACTCCATGTGCAGCTCCCACAACTATTCCTGAAGTCAGACCAGCTGTTTGAGTTGCTACTAGCACCACCAGGGTGGGCATAAGTACACCCCAGGGAGATGGAGGTAAATTCAAAATCCCCAGAAAAAGTAGAAAAAATGGCAGATAGGAAATTAGATTCCTTTTTCTAAATAATTCTCCAGCAGCAACATAAAAGAGGAGAAAAAGACCTGCCTCCAGAAAGGCAGAAAAAATTCGGGGGGATAAATCATAATTAATAATGAAAAAAAACAACCGCTGCAACAGGAGAAGTCCAGTATATCCCATGAACACCTGCCAGCTAGTTCTTTTTTCCGGGGGCAGGATAAATCGTAGAGCCAAGGAGAATAAAAATATCAGCAGGTAACTGTAAAGAACTGGTCCAGCCTGAAAACCCCAGAGAGCCCCCAACCACATGGTTAATAGCAGGGAAAACCATTTCAATTCCTTCTTCTCCAGGATAAAGGGGCTTATAGCCGGTGCCAGAGCCAGCGGTATTTCCCTGAACAATACACCTCCGCTGAGGAAAAAGGCAATAAACCACGCCAAAACTGCAAGGATAGCACTCAATATTCCACTGAAAATCTTTCGGTATTCCATCATCACCCCTCCCATATAATCCCATTATAATACATTTGCTGGTAATTGGGGAGAGGTTTATAAAAAAAAAAGAGGCTATACCTCTTTAAATCGTATTGGTGGCGGTGCAGGGATTCGAACCCCGGACACTGCGGGTATGAACCGCATGCTCTCGCCACCTGAGCTACACCGCCACCTTAAAAAATTTAGACAGCAGCACTGGCTGCTGCATACATATTATATTATAAATGCAGGGGTGGGTCAATACCCACAGGTAAATATAAAGAAAACTACCCCAGTCGGCATCTCCCACCACATCTTCTTTCCAGCCGGCCCGGCAGGATCTTATCAATCTCCCTACCCAGTTTATATTCTGGAAACATGAGATAAAAAGCATAGTGGGCATGCAAGCATTTAAGGCCAGGATTTTCTTCACCAGCAATTCCCCGGCATAAGAAATCACGGAGTATATGGGGTTTCTGTTCCTGCAAAAACCTTATCTCCCAAGGACTCAAAAGCTGAAGACGTTTTTCCCTTGCTTTTTTACGATAATATTCCTCCTGTTTTTCTGGAAGCAGTCCTGCCATTTTTTTTAGATAGCTAGCTCCCTCCAGTCGCTGAATATCCTTTTGCAGCAGGGGACAGGTGAGCCACCAGCAGGTGGTAAAAACTGGCCCATCCCAGCCTTCAGGGAAAGGTTTGTTGAGGATTGCCAGAGGATACCCATAATGGCAGAATCTCAACACAGTAAATTCTCCCACAGCAGGTCTTCCCAGTTGAAAACTCACCACATTCCTCAAATGCTCTATTCTCATCAACCTCCCCAATGAAAAACACCCCTCAGGGGGTGTTTAGGGATTAGCGTTTTTCGGCATTCCTCTTTTTACTATTCTGACGTCCATCGTTATTGAGTTCCTGCAATTTTTCGTCGCTTTCTTTGAAGAATCGGGCCAATTTATCTTCAAAAGATAGGCTTTCCTGCTTTGTGCGTTTCTTTGGCGGTGTTTGCAGCTGTTTTATGGACAAACCTATTTTCCCATCTGTACCTACGGATATGACTTTAACTTTAACCTTTTCATCAACTTTAAGGTGTTTATTCACATCTTTAACGTAAGTATGCGCTACTTCAGAAATGTGTACCAGGCCTGTTTTTCCTTTTTCCAGCTCGACGAAGGCTCCAAAATCAGTGATGCCGGTAACAACGCCTTCGACGACGCTGCCTACCTCAATTGACATAACTAACAAAACTCCTCCTCTGTTATGGTAATAAATTTCGGGATCTCCCGTCCTCTAATTATACCCAACCAGGCATCTGCTGTCAATCAAATCAATCATCAATGAATATGAGCAGCACTTCACCCTCCTTTACCAGCCCCAGTTCTTCTCTGGCTATTTTCTCTATATATTCCTGGCTGTCTACCCTGGTCAGCATTTCTTCCAGCATTTGCTTTTCCTCTATTAAATCAGCCTGTTTTTCCTCCAGATTTTCCAGTTCACACTGCATGTCCAGGTAATAGGTAAAACTACCGGCATACTGATAGGAAAGATATAGAAAAAATATTAAGCATATAATGAGAACTATCCTGTGCTTTTTACCCATCTCCCTGAACCCCCCTGATTTCAGCAGTAGCGGTTATTTGTACTTCTACAAACTCACAAAAAGTCCTGCATATGAGAACTTTTTACTGGAAAACTTACAAAAATAACCTGTACAGGTGTATGTTTCTGATAAGTGAGATATGACATTTATTCTAAAATTCCTTCTTGAAACCCATATTAACGCTCCATCTCCCCTCAAGATTGGTACGATATTCCAGCACTGGCAGGAAATTATCAGCCAGTTCATAACCAGTACGCCCCATGAAGTTCTGATAATCTCCAGCTGAAGAATAACTAAATTCCAGCATAAAACCCTCATGCTTTAAAAGACTGCCAGCCCACCAGTATGGTGCAGACATTTTCCCTCTTTTACAAGAATACATAAGGGGATAAAGTCCAGCATACAGATGAACATTATTTATAGGCTCTGTGTCATCACTGAAACCAAATCCTATAAAAGGATCATCCGGACCAAAGTGAATTAAACGCAAACCAAAACGTAGATCACCGGACATTATTCTCTGTTCAAATCCAATTTCAAAACCAGGATTGATATTCTGCACAACAACACTTAAAAGATTTTCTTCTGTCACCCAGGCTGATAGAAAAAGATCCAGATAATCCTCCTGGCCAGCGAGGGGGAGTGTTATAATGAACATGCTATCCAGTTCCCTTTTCGGCTCCGGCCAGAAAAGTTCTGCCATGTTATCCAGACCGGCAATGGCAAATGTTTTATCCTGAGGGAGCTGATGCAAAAATTTTGCAGCACCATAAACTGCAAAGTACCGCTCTTTAACTCTCCTCTCCCGGGTAAAACCTCTTTGATAATCCTTATCTTTAACTGTTACCACTGCCAGTGGTTGAGGTTGTTCAGTTAACCACAGCTGAGTGCTTAGTTTTGCTGCGGTCCCATGGTCAGTAAGCTCAATATGGGTAAGCACACTACCTCTATCCTCATCTATTCTTTCAGGATCAAATAATACTTCCAACCCTGGCCCGGGCTTATCCGAGCCAATATCTTCATGAATAACACCCATTTTTGCAACCTGTCCAGGAGCACAAACTATCCAGGGAGATGACAGGTAACTCTCCCTATCCAGCTTTTCTTGAACTCTCATAACAAGGCTGGCATAAGGAACCCTAGCCATGAGCTCTCCCAGTTCTGTGTCATATAAAATGGCCAGGCTGCCGGGATGATCTGGATAGCTAACTTCTAACCTTTCCAGGCCAAAGATGTTGTGGTAATAATCTGTGAGTTCTACTATTTTAAGGCTATAGGCAATGAGCAGGGAATCTAGATGTGCAGGCTCAACCTCTTCACCTTCTACATGAGGCAGGGGAGTTAGATGAAGAGCACCTTCAACCTGTCCCGGAAACAACGCTGCCATGAGTAAAGCTCCAGTAATAAGGAAGAATACCGCTTTTTGTTTCATAATTTCCTCCTCAGATAATTTCCGGGGTAATGAAAAGAAGGAGTTCTCTTTTTACCACCGTTTCTTCCTCCAGGCCAAATATCCAGCGCAGAATTGGAATATTCCTGAGAACAGGAAAACCCCTGGCTTGCTCCAGTTTTTCCTCAATAGTAATGCCGCTCAGAACCAGGGTTTGTCCATCTCTGGCATAAACAGTGGTAGAAAGTTCGCTTCTTCTGATGCTCAGCCCCTTGGGCTCTTCACCCCTGAGATGACTGATCTCCGGCGATATTGCAAGGCGTATTTCCTCGTCATTTAATATTTCCGGCACTATGTTTAGAAGCACCCCCACATTCACCCGTTCAATACGGGCCGGGGCTCCTTCAGGTTCAAGGATAATAATCTGTTCTTCACCAACGAAGAGATCTACCTGCTGCCGGTCAGCTACCACTACCCAGGGATCTGCAGTTATTTCTGCCCTTTCCTCCCCCTCCAGCATATGTAAATCGGTCAGGAGTTTTCCAAAAACATCGGTTTCCAGGGTAATCTTTCCCAGCTCCATGCCGAAACTGGTAAGCCAATCATCCTTAACCTCCTGCCCGGCCTCAAAAGAATACTCCAGAACACTGGTCCCTAATTCCTGCAGGGCTCCTTTTGATATCTCTGTTGCCAGAACCTTTATCTGCAGCTGACGAGGGCGAACATCTATTTTCTGCAGATGTTCCTTGAAACTTTCTATAATCTCTAAAGGCGCAGTAATGGTAATCATGTTCTGATCATGGCTCACTTTGAGAAAATCTTCATAGAAAGATGGGGTTAGTTCCATGGCATGCTGGGTGCTTAAATACTCCAGCTTTATAGTCTCTGTCTCAGAAAGTGATTGAAAAGCTGGACTGCGAGGATCCGGCAAGCCTACCAGGTAAAAGTCTTCAATTTTCCGGAAGGAATATCCGCCACTGATGAGTACCATGCGCAGGGCCCTTTCCAGGGGCACATCCTCCAGATCCAGAGTCACCGTTCCCCGGACAGAATCATCAAAAATAATGTTGACACCGGTCTGCATGGCCAGCTCATCCAGGGCTTCTCTGATATCCGTTTCAAAAAACAGGGTAGAAACCAGGAGCTCTTCTTCCTCAGCCATAACAGGCAAACTCACTAAAAGCAGGAAAACCAACAACCCTATACCAGTAATTCGCATCCTTATGCCCCTTTCATGGCTTAATATTTAAAGGTATTTCTGCAGATGTTACTTCCTGATTCTCATAATTTATTACAATTCTCGCTGTATAATCACCCGGTTCTAAATCTCGGGCAGTTCCTGTGAGTATAGCTCCCTTCTGGGGAAGTATGTTCAACTGCCCTTCCTGCATATCCAGTCTCATTGACCTTACCACATCTCCGTCCTCATCTATGAGATAAAGCACTCCAGTGGGTACCATGTGGACTTTACTTTTATTCAGCAAATAAACACTAAAGAGATATTCTTCTGTAAAATAATCGTACTCAACACTCCTGATTGCCCCTTCATACTCCTCCACTTCACCCACAGTAATGCTGAAGGGAATCTGATGGGTTTCCAGAAGCTCCCTTTCCTTAGAGAAAACATCTATATTGAGGTAGCCATAATAGCCCCCCACCTCTATATTCCGGGGAGAACGGCTGATTAAAACTGTCCTTGTTGATCGGTTAGGTGCCAGCTCAAAATCACGCCCTCCACGGAATTCAATACCAAAAGAATCAAAAACACAATGGGGATATTCCTGCTCAATTTTTTGGGTTCTAATCTCCACAAATACAGGATCTCCACTTCGGTTCTCCAGCTGCAAGGCTTGAGTTAAAGAAGCTCCTGGCCGCAAACTATCCTCAACGACTTGCGGTGAAAAACGTAAATATTCCCGGGGCTGCACAAACTGCCCTTCCTCCACACTAACTCTGCTAGAACTAATGGACTGCCTGCCATCAGCAAAATTTATAAAGAGACGGAGATCATATTCCCCGGGCGCCAGATATTCAGTTACTTCCCCCAACAAGACCACCTCTGCACCAGCATAAATTCTGCTTGTTCCCCGGCCAGCCTGCCAGCCAGCCTGGGAATTCATTGCCACCCTTTCCACCAGCCGCCGGTTCTCATCTCTTATGGTAACCTCAGCAGTGGTATTGTAGTGGAGGGGGGAAGGATTTTTCACATGGGCTACCACCTGAGGCCTGCCTTCTTCATCTGATTCCAGGAAAAAATCCTCAATATCTATCTGGGCTCTTAAGCCCGGTCTTGGAACATTGATATTAACTCGCACAGCATACCTGACCCGGAAAACAATACCGGTTTCAGCATCTTCAACCCCGGGCTCAACCATGATGATCACAGTGTTGGAACCGAAGGCATCATAGGGAACCCTTACCTGGCACTCCACTGTAACATTCTCCCCAGGCGGTACTGTAACCTCTTCCGGCAGGTCCAGCCAGCCAATTGGGTAATACTCTTGGGGAGTTGCCTGCCGGTATTCCAAACCACCGGTAAGGAGCTGTCTTGGTTCAAATAAACCCAGTTTCACTGTCCGACCTTGTTCTCCAGGGGTAAGCTCCAGCTCAAAGGTAGCTCTATCACCCGGTTCCAGATCCAGGTCAATAACCAGGGGACGAACCCCAAGAGCATAGCATTCCTGGGGATATGTCAGAAGAATTGCCAGTAATAACAGGGAATATAACAGAAATCTCTTTGCCATCCAACCACCTTCTCCATTAAAACAGCAGTCTTTCCAGAATTGCATTACAGGGAGAACTCTTTACCAGAACTCTCCCTGCATTAAACTCAGTAGACAGGTAAGAGGAATAAATCCTCTGTATCTTACCACCATTAACTTTCTTAAAAAATAATTTACACAAAAGAAATTCTAATCTTGAGCTTCTATGGTTAGAGTAATTTCATCTGTGTAATCTCCGGCGGCAACTGCATGCCAAGCATCTTCGTTGGCTGAACTTATTAATGCCCTCAAGTAAAAAGTGCCTCCTCCTCGCTCAGGAGAGTATATTGGCTCAGCAGGAGCAGTACTGGCATTAAAAGAAGAACCATCAAGGTCCTCATCAAAATCTCCGTCCTTACAATACTGATAAACTACCATATCATCTAATATGTGCTCTGAACCTCCATCAAACCCTACCGACTCAGCAGTAATATTCATGTCGAAATTGGCTGCATAATTGACCGGCACTGAGTCAGACTCAATATCATCAAAACCCTCTTCAATGCCTTCGGGAAAGTCATCAGTATCCAGGGTTATTTGCAGGTTGTCTTGAGTAAAAACCAGAATAGCATGTTTTGGAATATCGATAATTACATTCAGAGTATCAGAAGCATAGCTTTCATTATTTTCATCAGAAGCAACAACCAAAGCCAAACCAGCTACTATTAACAAAGTAAGAACTATAACACCTAATTTTTTCATTTCAGTTAACCTCCTCATTGGTTTTTAACTTTCCTTCATGGTCGGTTTCACCACTGGCTCCCTGCCACCCTGTTGGTGACCAGTTAGAGGATGGCAGTTCCTGGCCTCCAATGAAGGAGGAAAAATTTTAATAACCTATGTTAGTTTTCCTTAATTACGGATTAAAGTATTTATCTGTTTCTTATTACCTCCCTCCGAACAATCTTCAGGATCAGACATTTTTTTATTCTAGAGAAGATATGGTCAGGGTAATAGTGTCCTGATATTCATCTGCTTCGACTAAGAACCAGGGGCTTTCCCCTCCCACATCATCTGCTATAAGAAATGCTGCCAGCAAGAATTCTCCTTTAGGGCCATCTTCGTAATAAAAGTGCAGGGCTCCCGGTAATGATTGACCGGGCTTCAAACTAGCATCCGGATTTTCCCAGTCCTGCCCATCCCTGGAAAGCCGGTAGGTTACCATCTGGTCCAGGGCATTATCAAAACCCTGGGATTCCACCATTATTTGCACATTACAATTAGCCCTGTAGTCAATCTGCGCTTTTCTCTCAACAGTAAATCCAGCAGCAAAATCAACATCCATGAAAATATTATCTATTACCTCGATTTCCGCATAAGGATATATATCTATGTAAAGCAATAATTCTTCGCTATTAATGGATTCTACCCTGTAGGTTATTCCTAATAACAGAGCAAACATCAAAAAAAATATAAGTAGTTGCTTCATTCTGTAAACCTCCCCATTGGTTCACATTCCTACCGGTCGGTTTCACCCTGACTCACTGCCAACTCATTGGTGACCAGTTAAAAGTCAGCAGATCATCGTCTCCAATGAGGAAATGTCTATTGCTATAAGCTGTCCTCTAAAAGATCAATATAGATACAACCCTCATAGGTACCTGCTCTGTAACCCCAGTTTGTTTGGGACCAGAAATAAAGCTCAAGTTCAACTTCAGAACCGTGTTCACTGCCAAAAATCTCCACAGGTTGTTCCAGACTCTTGTAGGGGCCTTCTTCTGCAAAGCTCAGGAATAGATCTTCTTTCCTGAGAGGAGGGGTCTCTTCTGGGTTACCTGCCAGTACGAACTCTCCAGCAGATATCATGAGAACCCAGTCTTCATTGTTGGCAATAACCTGTATTGTCACATTCTGCCGGGCAGGGTAAAAACCCGGCCCGCTATCAGCATCTATTTGCAGCTCCTGGGGAAAAACTATAAGGACCATATCCCATTCCATTTCTATGGTGATATTGATTCTCTGCCCGGGTCCCCCTACATTGGAAATCAATTTGCCCTCATAAGTTCCTGGCGGATAACTACCCCAAACACTGTCATCCAATTCCAGGAGAACAGTCACTCCTTCTTCTTCCTCCTCACTCATGAATAAAACCCAATCATCCAGGGACAATCCCCCTTGGTAAGGTGTATGAGCTATCATTTTCTCTTTTGGAATGCTGTTGCCATTCTCAGCGGTGAAGTCACCTTCAGCCATATAATATATATCAACCTTATCCTCTTCTTCTGTTTGTTGATGCCAGGATAACTCAACTTCATTACTGGTGGATTCAATGGTGAATTGCAGCCCGCCTGGTTTTCTTAAAAAAAGTGGCTGTCCTGTCTGAGCCCGGGCAATTTGAGGAAAAATTAAAAGACTGATGAACAAAAAACTTAGAATACAGCATATATTCTTCAAAGATTTAAGCTTCAGCATTACCATCAACTCGCATACAAGATAATTTCAAAAAATCACTATATATTCTCAATATCAGGAATACAAGAAAAATTGACCCCTCTGGAGACCTACAAATAATATGATAAAAATTTTAGAGAATCAAAAAACGTTTACTACTGTCTATTGCATCTAATTATATTTAACTCTCCATCAGGACATTTCTCTGTTCTTTTCTCCCAAACTCTGTCTATTTTTAGCATTTACTGGTCTTACAGAGGTCTAATGCTGGTCACATTTCGGTCAAAAAATTAAAAAAATCAGTGATTTTGTTGTTTTTAGGGTTGCATTTACTGATAAAATATGATATTATTTATTTAACAATAGAATAACTGTACTTCCCGATAAAGGCAAACCTGTTGAAAAGCAGGGACGCAAAGCCACGACCTAAGGCAATAGCTATGGTGGCAGGGCTACCGAAAGAAGTATTTTATTTCTTTACGGTCCACCCATATCGGGAAGGGCCGTTAACTTTTTTCAGAAGGGGGGGGGAATCCAATCTGAGAGGAGTGAACAGCTGTGAGACGGAATTGCAGAATCACCTTGATTCTTCTCCTGCTGATCACCGTAACAATAACCATCCTCCCCACTTCAGCTAACAACCTGGCCCAGAATACATTAGATGTAACAGCAACCATACCTGTAATGCAGTCATCTAAACTTTTGAGAAGCAATGCTGTCTTTAACTATCAGGGAGACACCTTGCAAATTGCTGAAGCATATGTCCTAGAAATAACCAGCAATGCTCCCTGGCAGCTTGAAGTCCAGGCTCAAAGACTGCCCGGCGGATTGCAGCCCCAAATAAGTTTTCCAGGGGAAAGAGATTATGATGAGACCGTTCTCATCAGGGGTAAAGCCGGTAAACACACCATAATAATCCAAGCTTACATACCAGCTTCCTCAGCTCTAAATGCAGGAACTTACCATCTGGACATGAGCTTTCTTCTATCATCCCTGTAATTAACTGATCTATAGCAGGAAATATTGCCAAGAGGCTGTTTTCTCCTCTCAGTCCAAAAATTTGTGGAAGGTCCAGAATATACAGAAAGGCCCCGGTTACCGGGGCCTTTCTATATATTAAAGATCTCTTAAATCAAGCGATCAAGACAGCAACCGGTGAGTAGCCTGCAAGAATAAATCTCCAAATGTGCTCTCTGCAAAAAATCTATCTTCAATTCTTTCTACAATGGTGCTAACATTTTCTTCTCCAATTCCTAAAAGGAGCACCAGGAACTGGGCATCACTCCAGCGGCAAAAAACATCACCGCGCCGGAGGGTTTTTCTCAGAATACTTCTCAAGAGCTCTGCCCCTGCTTCCAGGGTGGGCTTTTCAGGAGTTAGCCCATCCCCCTGAACCAGTGACAGGGAGATGAGAAAAATGGTTTCCCGGCTGCGTTTAACCCGCCTTTCCTCCAATCGGCACAGCCGCTGAAAAAAGTCAGGATCACAGTAATAAGAGCCTTCAGCCTCCTTTCTTATACCTAAACTTTCCTGGATAATGCCCAGATCTTCCACAGGAAAGATTTTTTTTTCAATGTTTGCAAATATACTACTGAGTTCAGGCCCGGGCCTTACACCCAGTTCCTGCAGAAAAAGATTCATAACATAATCATAATGAGCTTTAGCCCTGGCATTCTTTTTCTGCTCAATGAGAGCTTCTATGAAAAGAGCATGAAGGTCTTCTTCAAATACCTCATACTGTAAAACTTCCTCCAGGAGCTCTTCTACACCAGCAAAATCCTTCTCTTCTTTCAGAACAATACCCAGTTCCAGAATGGTTTTATGATAAAGGTCTCGATAAAATTTACGCACAGGTAACAGCCAGTCTTCATAGGGAAGTTCAGACAAATAATCTCCTTGATAAAGAGCCAGGGCAGCCCTGTACTTCTCCCTGGCTTGAACTGGATCTTCAGGAAATATATTTTTCCCCTCCTGGCTTAAATTCTCAAATTCCTCTGCATCCAGCCAGTAATTGCTGTTCCAGTTGAAAACATAGGAACCGCCTCTGGCCAGAAAATAATCATCACCATCCAGAATATCGCCACTTTCCTGCTCCAGAATATTGCGCAGGCGGTAAATATGATTCTTCAATGTGTTCTGGGGGTTTTTTACCCTTTGATCAGGCCAGAGTGTCTCCAAAATTGCCTCCGGATGACTGACAACATTTTTCTGAGTGATGAGATACTTGAAAAGCTTCCACATCTTTTTGCTCCGGTCTTCTGATATGAGCCTGTTACCCACCTTTACACTGAAAGAGCCCAGGGTAAAGATCTCCAGAACTCCCTTTTTTGATCTTACCTCTTCATTGCTTTTTTGCATATTCCTTCACCTATCTCCTAACTTAAGAATCATCCTTTATTTCCACAATATCCATGCTATATTCTTTCAGGTCAATCATGAGGAGTTTGTTCTGCAAAAGTTCATCCTGTCCTGTAATAAATTTCACTGCCTCCAGGACCTGCAGAGAAGCAACTATAGCAACTACTGGCGAAAACGCTGGAATTTCTTCTTCAGGAGTCTCTTGTGGGAATATGTCTTTAAGGGAAACACCCTGTCCGGGCAAAATGGTTGTTAGCTGTCCATACCAGGAATGAACTGCCCCATGAATCATGGGCACCCCTTTCTTTCTTGCTGCCTCTTCCAGGGCAAATCGGGCCGGGAAACTGTCCAGGGCATCCAGGACAACATCAACATCCTCAGGAATCTTCAGATCGAGATCCACCCTATCATTTCTTGGGACAATTTCTGTTGCCAGGCCAAATCTTTGCAAAAAACTGACTGCTTGCTCTACTTTTTGTTTGCCAATATCCTCAACTCCATAGAGGATCTGCCGGTTGAGATTGGTCTTTTCCACCCGGTCAATATCAGTTATATAGATCTTTCTTACTCCAATTCTCTGTAGTTCCAGGGCCTGATGACTACCCAAGCCACCTGCTCCGGCTACATATACAGTTGCTTTACGCAATTTCTCCATTTCTCTACTGTCAAACATAATACGGTGACGTTGGAAAAAATCCACAAAAACTCTCCTCCTAAGGGCAACGAATTATATCCTGGGCCCAGAGACAGTCAGCACAGGAAGGATTGGCTCCCCAGCAATCTTCATTCTGAGCCGGATACTCACAATAATCCTTGAGATCACAATCCTCACATGAAGGAAACT
>PUNT01000112.1 GCA_003551905.1 Halanaerobiales bacterium | reverse complement strand
GATCGCTCTGGTTCAGCTTCCACCCACTCACCATTGACATTCTCTTCAACAACACCTCCATCGGTCCAGGTTATTGTTACCTCAAATTGTTCAGGAGCTGTTTCGCAAAAGTTTGCTTTGATTAGAGCACCTTCTGTAAAATTGGTTACTGTGATTTCTTCATTACTCAGCTCACCATGATCTGCTCCTGTAACCTCCCAGCCTGTGAATTCATAATCAGGGTTAGCTACTGCCCTCAGCTGGATAGAAGTGCTGGCTTCAACTGAACTCTCTGGTTCAGCTTCCACCCACTCACCATCAACCTTTTCTTCAACATAACCTCCATCCGTCCAGGTTATTGTTACATCAAACAGTTCCGGAGTAGAACCACAACCGGTAATTACCAAAGCAAGCAGTAAGAGCAAATACAGAGTCCCCATATTTCTAGGTGTTAATACAGACATACTCAGTCCCCCATCCCTAGTTTATTTTTCTTTCCAGCCTAAATGTTGAAGATTACCGACCTTTGAGTCTATTATACAGAATAAATTTCTTGATATTCCAGCTCTTCTCTGCAATACAAGATAAAACTAAACAATAGAGTAATTCTACAAGGAACAGGATAGTCCTGCCTTTTTATTCCATATAATCAAAAAGCTCCGGGTTTGCTCCAGAGCAGACGGATGAGGGGCAGGCTGGAACCACACATATCCAGGATAACATCCAGAAACATACCACTGCGTCCCGGGTTGAAAGACTGTAATAACTCATCTGCACCTGCCAGTAATCCCAGAAAGAGAAAAGCCAGGAAGAAAGCCCGGGCCGGGTCCAGGCGATAATGGAGCTGCTGCTCCACTATTATGAGGGCCAGTATGCCATAGAAAACAAAGTGGGCCCCTTTACGCAGGAGAAACTGAATGAAATCATAGGGTTCAGCAGTGCTGATCAAACTGTTCCCGTACCAGAATTCCCATTGGGGCAGCAATTCTCTCAGTACATCTTCAGCTATAATTTTTGTCAGTATGGGAGTCACATCCTGTTCAGAACCCGGCTGTGCTCCCAGGCTAAGTATGAATAGTGTCCATAATAAAGCCAGGAGAGAAAAGGAAAAAAAGAGCTTTGTATTATCTGCAGAATATACACCAAGATAACTCATACGCATCTCTCCCCTCTCTTTCCATACTTTTTACCCTGTTAGACATCAAAGACGCAGGGGCAGACCCTTAAGCTGTTCTTCCTGACCTGCCACATAGAGGGTTTTATCATCTTCCAGACTGGCATAAAAAACTCCCTGAGGCGAAGAATAACCCTCTTCTCTGAGTTTGGTCAAAAGATCTTCATAATCCATGGCCAGATAAGCCAGAACCCCGGTAAAAACCCTGCCATCAGCAATAACCGGCAGGGCAATGCTTGCTGGTTTTGGTGTCAAACCCAAATCTTCTGTAGTCACCGGACGTTTAAAACTCTTCTTCTGAACACTCAAACCTCCATTGGGCTCAATAACAGCATATTCCACCTCCTGGAGACTGAATACATTGTTCTGCCGGAGCTGGTACATGAGCATATCCAGTGAATACCTTATTTTTCGCAAGTTTCTCTTGAGCAGTCTCCCTTCCTGGATCACCACCACAGGTTCGAAGGTAACCATTTTACCGAATTTCCTGGAACCTATGATGTAGCGGGAGAAGATGATCTGCAGGAGCGTCATGACAAAGACCGCATACACAGTGGGGAGATGGGGAATGGAAAGATCAGCAATATCAGCCCCGGCTACCGATCCTATGGTAATGGCCACAGCAAAATCAAAGACAGGAAGTTCTCCCACCTGCCGGCGTCCCACCAGAAGGGTCATTAAAAGGAGTACCCCCATTACCGTTACAATCCGTACAGGAATAGCCACATAATCCATGGGTGAACCCATTATCTATCATATCCTCTAAAAATCTTTTTCTTATTTTTCCCCAAGAACCCGGAGAATTAACCCACCATTCACCTCAGAAAGTAAAGGAAAATTCAATGGCTCCCCTATCCGGCCTCAAAAAAAGGTTGAATCCTCCATCTCCTTTCTTTTCATGCAGGGCCAATATCCCCCGGGCAGTAAAATAGCCCAGGACAGAACCGAAAAAGCTATCTGATGCCCAGTGATTGTTATCATGAACCCTGGAGAAGGCAGTAAGGCCAGCCAGGCTGTATACCACCCAGGGCACCCATTTTATCTCCCGGTACCTCTCGGCAATTACAGTGGCCACAGCAAAAGCCACACAGGCATGGCCGGAAGAAAAAGACAAACTTCCTCCTCCTGCTGGTCCCAAGGGACCATCAAAAACTCTAGCGGAAGAACTAACACTGGGGCGATGTCTCTGCAGAGAATACTTAAGAGCCTGGGTAAATACCCCGGAAACAACCAGGCTCTCAATAGCAATGAGAGCAGTTTCACAGCCATAATCATCCTCCACCACATAACCATAAAGATAAAAGCCCACCAGGCCAGGGAGAACATTTCTCCACTCTCCTATGGGTTTTACCAGCCCGGATATTTTATCCGTATCCTCTGTACGGTGAGATTGCACCCACTCCTGTAAGTACTCATCGAAGAAAAAGAGGGTCAGGGTAGCTCCCCCAACTCCTGCTGCCATGAACCACTCTTTCTCCTCCCAGTTAAGGGGTGAGATGAGAAGATTGTATGTATGTACAGGATAGCCCAGCCAGTACTCAGCATCCGGGAGGGGAACCTGAGCTGAGACCTCCTGGGTGATCCCAACGCTAAACAGCAAAATAAGTATCAAAAAGTAGTGATAACGCATTTTCCCTTCCCTGCCTTATAGATCAAGATTTTACCTCAGGACCACTTGCGCCGGGTCAATGATAATCCGCCAAAACCGCTGATAATAGCCATAAAAAAGGCAAAATCGTACCACCAGCCAGTGTTAAAAGGCTCATAAATTCTGAGTTCCGGGTTGAAGATGCTCCAGATCAAAGAAATAGGGGCAATCCAACCATGCCAGATACCCCAGAAGAAACCAGCCGGCTGTTCTGGGGAAAACCGTTCCCCACCTGGCCAGCACCCGGCTGCCAGAACTGTAAAACAAAGGATTAAAAATAACAGCAGTAACAATCTCTTCTGCATACAAAAACCCCTTTCTAAAAGAATAAAGCCCAGCATATTCCAGAATCATTGATTTTTTAGCTCATACAAGATTTCTAGAGGAAATAATTATTGAATCTGGAAATACTTAAGTAACACAGTTATACAGAGGAGGTGACGATGTGAAAAAAACTCTGGCAATACTGGTAGTTCTAGTGCTGGCTCTGTCCTTCACTGCCTGTGGGCTCCTGGACCTGGACACCCTGATGATAGGTCTGGTACTTGTGGCATTTGAATTGGCCATGGAAGAGGGAGATACTGGCCAGCTGGCCAATCTGACCACGTATGATGTAGCGGAATGGGAATCTATTTTGGATGGTGTTAGCTTCCCCTCCTACAGTATCAGCGATCCCACCATAACAGTAGACGGGAGTACTGCAACAGTCAATGCTAACGTGAATGGACAGGTAATCTACGGAGAACATGACGCTGAACCCTTTGCCCATGATGTGGAGATTGAACTGGAAAGAATTGCAGGGGAATGGCTCATTGTTCCTTACTGCGCTCTGTACCATCCCTGATTGAAAACAAAAATACATATGAAAGGGTCTGGCATCAGCCCTACGGGGCTGATGCTTTCTTTATTTTCAATCCTCTTCAAAACACATGCCAGCACCAATAGCTCCCGGGCCCCCATGCACACCAAGTGTGGCCCCAATTTCGCCAAAAAGTGCACACTTCAGGTTAAAGGAGCTCTCCAGAGCTTCTTTAACCTTTAAACCGAGTTTTTCATTAACAGCATGGGCCACTGCCAGGCGCAAGGGTTTACGTCCCTTAGCCAGGTTTTTAAATTTCTCTACCAGAGCCTTTATCATCTGCTGTTCGCTGCGAACTCGACCTGCTGCTGTTATCATGCCTTCCTCCATCCTGAGAATAGGCTTAATATTCAGGATTGAACCCATTAGCTTTTTAGCCCGGCCAATGCGTCCCCCCCTGTACAGGTAGGTGAGGGTGCTCAGGGAAAAGATGGTTTCTGTATTTTCCCGGACCTTCTTCAAGGCCTCAATTATTTGAGCCCCCTCCAGTCCCTGCCCGGCTTTTTCTACTGCTTCCAGGATATAAAGACCAATAGCCAGACTCACTGTCTGAGAATCAAAAACATGAATATTTCCCTCTAGTTTTTCCCGGGCCAGTTCAGCAACATTAAAGGTGCCGCTGAGTTTTGCAGATAGGTGAATGGAAACAATCTCCCGGTATTCTTTTAAAACTTGGGAATAAAGGGATAAGAAATCCTCCAGCGATGGTTGGGAAGTCTTGGGTAAAGCCTTTGATTTCTGCAGCAGGTTATAGAAATCCTGAGGGTCAATGTCCACTCCATCCTTGTACTCTCGCCCCCGGGGAAAAATAACCCGCAGGGGCACAACCTTGATATCATTACTGCCTCGAAATGACCAGGGCAGATCTGCAGTGCTGTCGGTAACTATTGCTACATCTTTCACCACTTTCCCTCCTCATACCCTATATATTTAACACATAACTCTATAAAAACCTTTCCAGGCGCTCATTTTTCCTGATACCTGGCATCCTCCCCCGCTTGGCCAGAGGTTTTCCGTCTATCTCCTTTAGATCCATGGTCATATTGATGGCCGGTTCCCGGGCAATATAGCTGCCCACACCGAAGAAATCAGCTCCGGCTGCAACCAGTTTTTCTATCTTCTCCGGGTCCAGTCCACCAGAAACCAGGATCTTCACCCTTCCATGGCCGGCCTGTTGCAGGCGGTACCGGACTTCCTCCACCAGATCAGGGGTGACTCCTCCCCTCTCCGAAGGAGTATCCAAACGCACTGCCAGCAAATCCTCCTGCAAATCCTCTGCTATCCGCAAGGCTTCTTCAGCCTCATCCTTGAAGGTATCCACCAGAATGATCCTGGGAACATCTGGCTCCATGTACTGATTGAAAGCCCTGGCCGCCTTCAGGGTATCTCCTGCAATGAGAATTGCAGCGTGAGGCATGGTCCCAACCGGCATTTCCCCCAAAAGCTTTGCTCCCATTATGCAGGCAGAACCTTTTGCCCCTCCCTTCACAGCGGCTCTCTCCATAACCGGCGCTATTGCTGGATGTGTATGCCGGGCTCCAAAGGAATAGACAGGACGCCCCTGGGCAGCATCACAGCAACGTCGGGCAGCAGTTGCCCAGCCACTGGCAGGAGCCAAAAATCCCAGAATAGCAGTCTCGTGAAAACCAAAATTGCCATAAGCCCCCCTTATGACCATCACCACTTCCTTCTCTTCCATCTCTGCACCTTCTGGCAGTGCCCACACTTGCAGGTCCAGGTCCTGTAAAAGGGTTAGAACCTCCTCCACTCCCACAAAGAGACCGGCCCGGCTGGCAAAAATCTCCGCTGCTACAGGTGTTTTATCCAACCCCATTTTCTTCAAGAGGTGACAGGCACGAAGAAAATAAATATCAGCAGTTAAACCTCTTTTAATTTCATCATGCTCAGCAGAATGAAAGCGTTCAGACTTTAAAACCAGATCATAAATCTCATCCTGGGAAATAATTTCATCTTTCAATGCCCGGATCCCCTCCTTATTACCGCACCTCAACACCCAGGGTTTTGTCCATCTCCTGGAGGGCAAATTCATGTGCTTCTTCATCAAAACTGGCTACCAGGGATTTTTCCACCTCTACACCATAATTGAGCATCCTGGCTTCTGCTGCAGTATAGAGAATACAGATGTTGGTCACAACCCCTACCAGCTCCAGTGAATCAATACCTTTTTCCCGCAGGGTAAGGTCCAGGTCGGTACCAAAAAATCCACTGAAGCGCCGCTTGTAGATAACCAGCTCATTTTCAGCCGGCAGCAGATCCTCAATAATCTCCTCTCCTTCTGTGCCCGGCAGGGCATGGGGAGGAAACATGGCAAATTCCCCATCCTGATGAATATGCCGGTCGCAGATATAAATTACAGGTTCTCCTTTTTCCCGGTATTCCTGCAGGCGTTTTTTAATCCGGGGTATGAGCTCTTCCCCCTCTTCACCAATATAGAGGGCGCCTTCCGGATCCACAAAATCCTTTATCATATCAATTACCAGGAGAGCTCTCAACAAAAACACTCCTTCCATTAATATTAAAAGGGGGCCTTCTCATCACTGGCCCCAGCTTCTTAGATAATCCTTCTGTTCCTGACTCAACTCATCCACCACTATTCCCATGGTTTCCAGTTTAAGAGCTGCAACATATCTATCTATGTGCTCCGGGACGGGGTAAATACAGGGTTTCAATTCCTGATAATGCTGCCGGATATATCTGGCACCCAGGGCTTGCAGGGCAAAGCTGAGATCCATAATCTCCACCGGGTGCCCATCAGCAGCTGCCAGGTTTACCAACCTTCCCCGGGCCAGGAGATAGATCCAGTGATCCTTCCTGATCTCATAGCCGGTAATATTTTTCCGGACTTCCTGAACTTTTTCTGCCAGGGCCTCCAGATCTGGAATATTGATCTCCACATCAAAATGGCCAGCATTGGCTAAAATTGCACCATCCTTCATCTTCTCCAGATGTTTTCTAGCAATCACATCCCGGCAGCCGGTAACAGTAATGAATATATCCCCCAGAGGGGCTGCTTTTTCCATGGACATGACCCTGTATCCTTCCATCACTGCTTCTAAGGCCAGTACCGGGTCCGTTTCACAGACAATAACCTGGGCTCCCAAACCTTTAGCCCTAACAGCACAACCCTTTCCACACCAGCCAAAACCAGCTATAACCACCTGCTTGCCGCTGATTATGAGGTTGGTGGTCCGCATAATTCCATCCCATACAGACTGGCCGGTACCGTATCTGTTGTCAAAAAGATGCTTGCAGCGGGCATCGTTTATGGCCAGAACCGGAAACTGCAAAACACCTTCCTCCTGCATGGCCCGGAGGCGCATCATACCCGTGGTAGTTTCTTCCGCTGCCCCAATTACTTCCGGCAGCAAATCCTGCCTCCGGGTATAAAGGAGGTGGGTAAGATCACCACCATCGTCAATAATTATGGCGGGTCTGTTGTCCAGCACCTTATTCAGGTGCTCCTCATATTCTTGAGAAGTGGCATTATACCAGCTGTAGACCCTGATATCTCCTTCTGCCAGGGCTGCTGCCACATCATCCTGGGTGGAGAGGGGATTGCTGCCGGTCACTGCCACCTCTGCTCCCCCTGCAGCCAGGACCCGGGCCAGAAATGCTGTTTTGGCTTCCAGGTGAATGCTCATTCCCAGTCGGATACCAGAAAAAGGTTTTTCGGCCTGGAAATCCTCCTGAATCCGACAGAGAAGGGGCATGTTCTTCTGGGCCCAGTGAATTTTCCTTTCCCCTTCTGCAGCCAGTTTTTTGTCCCTGATAACACTATCATTCATAATCTATCCACCACTTTTCCCCATTCCCTGATTATTTTTCAGCTAAACTCTGCCAGGAGGGAATCTCCCCAACTGGCCGGGCTGCTTTAATTCCCTGCACCACTGCCCGGGCCACAGCTTCTGCTGCCATGGCTCCCACCAGAGAAGCATCTCCCTCTTTACAGCCCAGAGAGAGAGCAAAGATAATATCGCCATCAAACATGGTATGAGCAGGTGTTATGGTCCGGGCCAAACCATCATGGGCCATGGAGGCTACTCTAATCAGTTCTTCCCTGTTTAGAGCCACATCAGTGGCCACCACACCTATGGTAGTATTATCACCTTTAAAGTCCCTCTTCTCTTTATATTCTCCCATTACCTGCAAAGAATCCAAAAAAAACCCGTTCTCCTGGAGACCGGCCAGGATTTTCCCGTTCTCAGGATCCCGGACATCCCCCAGGGTGTTTACCACCATGAGAGCCCCTACTTTAGCTCCTCCCGGCAGGGAAAGGCTGGCTGTACCCAGACCGCCTTTCATCAGGTTATGAGAGCCCATAAGCTTGCCAACTGTTGCCCCACACCCAACCCCAGCATTGCCAGTGGCAAATTCCTGAGAAGCTTCCTGGCAGGCCCCATATGCCATCTCCACAGAAGGCCAGGCTGGTTTGCCTACTCCCAGGTCAAAGATAACAGCTGCCGGCACTATGGGCACCGGTATAACGCCAGTATCAAAGCCTACACCTTTTTCCTGCAGGTAATCCATAACTCCCCCTGCTGCCTCCAGGCCAAAGGCACTGCCACCGGTCAGGAGTAAAGCATGAATCTCCCTTACCAGCATGCCGGGCCTTAGCAGGGTAAGTTCCCGGGTACCGGGGGCTCCACCCCTAACATCGCAGGCTGCCTGTGCTCCCCCTTCTGTTAGCACTACTGTACAGCCGGTCAGAGCTTCTTCAGTTTCCCCATTACCCACCTTTATGCCAGGTATATCTGTAATCATCTCACCATTACCCCCCCCCTATTATTCCAGGAGATCCATGACTCTGAACATGAGGGTACCGGTCCGGACGAAATGACGCATGGCTCGCCCATATCTTCCCTCCATCCAGTAAGAATAACCCAGGAGTGCCCGGGTATAGCGGTTTTCTTCTATGGATAGAGAAATATCCAGAACTTCCCGGGCTTTTTCTGTTTCCTCCAGTTCCAGATAAGCTACTGCCAGGTAATTATAAACCCAGATATTCTTTTCATCATACTCCAGAACCTGCCAGAAGACATCAATAGATTCCTCATACTTATAATTAACGTGGAGAGCAAAAGAATACTGGGTCAAAAAAACCGGGTCTTCAGGAGCTTCTCTCAATTTTTCCTCTATATCTGCCAGGATCTTGGGACTCACTTCCCGGCGCCGGGGATTTTCACTAAAATTTTCAAACCAGTCTACTGTCTTTTCCACCTCGCCGGTACAGGCATAAGCCACGCCCAGGTGGAATTCATAGACTGGATTCTCAGGATCCTTTTGCACCTTTTCTAAATTCTCTTCAATAATCTTTTCCCACCGATTCTCATAGGGAGTTGCAGTTGCAACTCCGGACAGAAAAAAAAGAATAAGTATCCCCAGGGAAAAAATAAGGATACTGCTGCGGCAAAACATGACTTATACCACCGTTCTCCTGATAAACTGGAACTGGGGAATTATTTTTTTTAGCTTCTCCCTCATCTCTTGGCTGTCCTTAAAGATTATCTCCTGCAATTCCTGAAGCTCATTATCCAGCTCCTTATAGTCTATGTAAACAGGTTTGCTGATGAAAATCTTCTCATGGGTGGTCTTTTCCACTTCCTCTTCATCCATGATCAGTTCTTCCTTCATCTTCTCCCCCTGCCTGAGACCGATGAATTTGATGGGAATGTCCACATCAGGCTCATAGCCTGACAGCCGGATCAAATCTTCTGCTAAGTCCAGGATCTTGATGGGCTCCCCCATATCCAGGATAAAAATCTCGCCACCAGCAGCCATGGCTCCAGCCTGCATCACCAGCTGCACCGCTTCCGGAATGGTCATGAAATAGCGAGATATGTCCTTGTGAGTTATGGTCACCGGCCCACCTCGCTGAATCTGTTCCTTGAAAAGGGGTATGGCACTACCTTCACTCTCCAGAACATTGCCAAAACGCACTGCCACAAATTCTGTTTCGCTGACTCTATTGCGGGCCTGAATGACTATCTCAGCGATTCTCTTGGTGGCTCCCATAATATTGGTGGGGTTAACAGCTTTATCAGTTGATATGAGCACAAATCGCTGGGCTTTGTGTTCATGGGCTGCATCAACCAGATTAATGGTGCCGAAAACATTATTCTTAATGGCCTCCGTGGCATTGTCTTCCATGAGGGGAACGTGTTTGTAGGCAGCAGCGTGGAAAATAACCTGAGGTGTGTATTCCCGAAAAATTCGCTCTATCCTGGGCTTATCCTGGATGCTGCCCACAATGGACACCACATCCAGATCAGGAAATGCCTCCTGCATCTCCATGCTGATCCGGTAAACATTGTTTTCACTGATGTCCAGAATTATTACCCGGGCCGGCTTAAAGCCAGCAATCTGCCGGGCCAGCTCCGAACCAATGGAGCCTCCTCCCCCGGTTATCAACACAGTCTTGGTGTGCAAATAATGGCTTATTCCCTCCTGATCCAGCTGTATGGGTTCCCGGCGCAGGAGGTCTTCCATTCGCACCTCCCGGAGCTGACTCACACTCACATCACCACTGAGAATCTCATAAACTCCCGGCAAAATCCGGGCCTCCACACCTTCTTCAATGCAAATATTGTTAATTTCCCGGATGATCTGACCCGGGGCTGAGGGAATAGCGATTATTACCTCCTCCACCTGATAGTTGCGGATAATATCCTTGAGGTTCTCACGCTGTCCCAGAACCCGGTGCCCGTGGAGTTCCATTTTTTGTTTCAGTGGGTCATCATCCACAACCCCAATTATCTTATAGCGGAGTTCCTGATGTTTTTTAAGTCCCCTGATAACCAGTTCGCCGGCATCTCCAGCTCCTACCACCAGAACTCTTTTTACCGGTCCTTTCTGCCGGGAAGACAAAAAACTCTCCCGGTACAGCCGCCAGGAAAAACGAACTGCACCAATGCCTAAAACAGTCAAGGCCCAGTTAATGAGAAGAATACTCCGGGGATAGACCACAGTATCATCAAGCCAAAAAAAAGTGCCAATGAGACCGCTGCCCAGGGTGGTGCTCATGAGTATGGCCTTGAGTTCCTCCAGGCTGGCATAGCGCCAGATCCGCTTGTACAGACCAAAATAGTAGAAAACACCGATCTTGGCTATTATAGTGACCAACCATATCTTCAATGCCACCTGGAGATCCAGATATGTAGAGGGAATGGAAAAATCAAAGCGAATTAAAAAGCCCAGTACCAGGACAAGGCTGATCACCAGTAAATCCACCGCTATAAGTAAAACTGTCCTTATCCACTGGGGTATCATTTCACTTAACCTCCTCTTCCAGACCAACATCCAGAAGCAATATTTTCTGCCGCAAACCCGGCACGGCCCGGTGCAGCAACTGATAAAGATATATAAACTCCTCCATCACCACTTTCTGACTGGCCTGGGGCAGGCCTCCTGGATTATCCAAAAGTTCTTCAATCAGGTCCTGTAAACGGGTGAAAGCCTGGGATAATTCCTTCTCTCCTGGCTCTCCTTTTTCTTTCTCCTCCTGGTCTAAAGGCTTTCTCTGTTCTCGTTGGATGAGAATAATTGCCACCCCTTCTTCAACTGGCAAAAGGGGATCCCGAGAACACATTTCCACCACTCGCCGGGTCTCACCCCGGCTCAGGTTAAACTTGATAACCTGGTCCAGGAGAACTTTTCCCCTGGTAGGATCCTTTGAATTGCTTTCCAGGGCCCGGGCCAGGGAAATATGAGAAAGGGTCAGGGGAGAATCCTTCCCGTAGAAGTTTTCCAGAACCTTCTGCTGATAATACTCAGAGACTTGCAATATATTGAGCCATTCACTGAGGGTAGTCCGGGGCAATCCCAGCCTCCTGCTGGCCTCCTGCTTGCTCAGGTTTTCTTCCTCTATGTATTCCTTTATGGCCTGGGCTCG
>PUNT01000267.1 GCA_003551905.1 Halanaerobiales bacterium | reverse complement strand
TTGTAGGAGCCATGACCCTCACCGGTCTCCAGGAGGGAGTGGTGGTGGATATGGGTGGTACCACCACCGATGTGGCTGTTCTCAAGGAAGGTCGTCCCCGCCTGCATAAAGAAGGAGCAATGGTAGGAGGATGGCGGACCAGGGTTAAGGCTGCTGACATAACCACCATAGGGTTGGGGGGAGACAGCCTCATATCCATTGCCAAAAACGGTGAACTCTCCATTGGGCCGCAGCGAGTTTTTCCTCTGGCATGGATGGTTCATAGACATCCTGAGCTCTTGGAGGATTTAAAGGAAATAAGAGAATCCGGTTTTTTTCCTCTGGATACTCAACCCACCACAATGTTCTCCCATATCAGGGATCCCAGAATCACTTCTTTGAGCAGCACAGAAGAAGAAATACTTCAGCTGGTAAAAGAAAGGCCCCGCTCCCTTTTCTACCTGAGTAGAAAACTGGGTAAGGATCCGGAGATTGTTCCCTGGCAGAGGCTGGTTAATGTGGGGAGTCTGCACCGGGCTTCATTAACTCCCACAGACATAATGCATTATGAGAATTCTTTTACTCCCTGGAACTTGTGTGCTGCCAGGCTGGGATTGGAAATAATGGCCCGACGCAAAGGGGTAACTGAAGAAGAGCTAATAGAGCATGTTCTGGAGGAGATCTATTATTGCATCGGATCAGTTATTGTCCTTACTCTCCTGGAAAAGGAGGGGCAAAATCTCCTGAAAGGGGAAGGGCCCCGGTTTTTTATGGAAAAAATCCTCAGCCCGGTTAAGAATAACGAGCAAATTTCTTTGGAGGCCAAAGTAAATGTGCCTCTAATGGCTGTAGGTGCGCCGGTAATGGCATACTTCCCTACCATTGCCAAGCGGATTAATGCTTCTCTGTACCTGCCTCCTGCTGCAGAAGTGGCCAATGCTGTAGGCACCGTGAGTGGGAGCGTGGTAGAAAGGTTGAGGGTTCTCATCAAGCCTGGGCCCAGAGGAGGGTTTCTGGTGTACACCCCCCGGGGTAGGGAAGGTTTCCTGGAATTATCAGATGCCCTTGAGTATGGCCATCGAGAAGGGCAGGATTATGTGTTTGAACGGGCTCTGCTAGCCGGAGCAACAGATGTGGAAATAATCATGGAACAGCATGACAGTTACGGCAGGCTGGGCCGGGAAGAAGATCGCATCTTTATTGAAACTATCCTGGAAGTAACTGCTGTAGGAAAGCCATGGGGTGACTGGTAATGCATAGAGCAGTTGTTGCATGTTCAGCACTGAAAGCAGAAATAAGTACTGTATTACCTGAAGGTCTGGAGACTATGTTTTTAGAATATGCTCTGCACAGGCAGCCGGAAAAATTGAACGGTGAACTCCGCCGGGCTATTAACAGGGAAACATCAGGATGCCAGGAGGTAATTTTAGGGTATGGTCTTTGTTCCAATGGAACCCTGGGGCTAGGGCATTCCTGCAAACGTCTCATCATCCCCCGGGTGCACGACTGCATTAGCATTCTTTTAGGTTCAGCTGAAAGATATTTTCAGGAGTTTAACAAGGAACCGGGGACTATTTACCTGAGCAAAGGGTGGATAGATTCCTGTGGGGATCCCCTTACTCAATATCAGGATTATTCTCAGAGGATAGGCGAAGAAAACGCCCGCTGGGCAATAAATGAGGAGTACCGAAATTATAAGCGTCTTGTTTTTATCAACATGCCGGTAGAGGAAGACCTGGCCTGCTACCGGGATTATGCCCGGGAAACCGCTGATTTTCTGGGTCTTTCCTATGAAGAGACGGAAGGTTCCCTTGAGCTCATAAAAAAGCTGCTTTATGGAAAATGGGATGGTAGTTTTGCTGTTATTGAACCGGGTAAGGTAGTCACCAGAGAATATTTTTTTTAGATTAAGGAGGGATATCATGATTATTATTGGCGAGTTAATAAACTCGACTCGGAAAAAAATCAAGGAGGCTATTAAGAATCAGGACACAGAGACCATCAAGGAGATAGCCCGGGCACAGGCAGAGGCCGGGGCAGATTATGTGGATGTTAATGCTGGGGCATTTGTCCACGATGAGATCAAGTATCTCCTATGGCTGGTGGAGATTGTTCAGCCGGAAATTGACAAACCCCTTTCCCTGGACAGTCCCAATCCTAAGGCCATGGAAGAAGCTTTGAAGATTCATGAGAAAGAGCGTCCTCTTCTCAATTCCATCACAGCTGAAAAGGAGAGGTATGCCAAGATTGCACCTCTGATCAAGGAGTATAAGGCCAGGACTATTGCCCTGTGCATGGGCGATGGAGGTATGCCGGAGACAGCAGACGAGCGGCTGAAGATTGCCGACAAGCTGATCAATGACCTTTCCCGGGATGGTGTGCCCCTGGATGATGTTTTCCTGGATCCCCTTATTAAACCTGTGAGCGTGAGCGGGGAATATGGACTGCAGGCTCTGGATACCATCAGCGGTATCGCCAGCTGGGATACAGGAGTCCACATAACCTGTGGTCTCAGCAATGTTTCCTATGGCTTACCCAAGCGTTATCTCCTCAATCAGGCATTCGTGGTAATGGCCATGGCCCAGGGCCTGGATTCTGCCATTATTGATCCCCTGGATAAATATATCATGAGCCTCATCAAGGCTTCTGAGGTTCTCCTGAACAAGGACCCATATGGTGGTAATTATCTCAAGGCCCATCGTTCAGGCGATCTGGCCTAAAAAAAACTATAATATCGGAGCGAGTTAAATGAGGAAAATAGCTGTTGTTGGCGGAGGCATGGCTGGTTCTGCAGCGGCAAGAGAGCTCTCAGCCCGGGGTTTGCAGGTAGTCTTGATAGAAAAGACAAAAGAGCTGGGCGGCAATATAAGGGAGTATGGTTGCAAGGCAACTGAAATCTGTACCAAATGCAACCTGTGCCTGGTGGACCAGATATTGCAGGAAGTGCAGGAATCGAAGCAGATTAAAAAGCTCTACGAAAGCAAAGTCAGGGATCTACGGGGCCAGGCTGGACATTTTACCCTGACCATTGAAAGGGATGGTCGCCTGGAAGATATTGAAGAGGTGGACCAGTTAATACTGGCGACCGGTTTCACCAAGTGGTCCCAGATAGAGGGAGGCCTGCCGGAAGTCCCGCCAGGGACCTCCCGGGTACTATGGGCCAGTGAACTGGAGGAATTGCTTCTGGAGAGAAAGGATAGGGGTAATATTGAGGATCCCCTGAGCCTGGGCTATATACCTGAAAAAGTGGTTTTTCTTCAATGCAATGGATCCCGAAGTATTAAGGAACGGGCCAGGTTTTGTTCCCGGGTTTGCTGCGGCTATTCTTTCCGCATGGCCATGACCCTGAAAAAGTTTTATCCAGAACTGGATGCTTCTCTGTTCTTTATTGATCTGCAGACGGGTGGAAATATTCAGGATTTGAGTTTTAGGCGGCTGGAACAGGAAGGAATAGGTTATATGAATTGCAAGCCTATTAAGCTAAAAGAGACTGAATCAGGTCTAATTATCACCTACGAAGATCGGAGTACCGGGAAGATAGAAGAAGTGCAGGTTGATCTTTTGATCCTGTCTGAGGGCATGCATCCAGGTGCCCAGAACCAGTTCTGGGCTGAGCTCTGTAATTTCCAGCTGGATGATGATGGCTTTTTGTACCCTCTGGAAGAGGGTGAAGAGAGTGGTATTTTCCTGGCTGGGAGCATTACCGGACCCGGGAGCATAGCTGATGCAGTTAAAAGTGGCAAAAATGCTGCCTACCGGATAATTAGCAGGCAGGGTGGTGATGGAAATGTATGATGTTGTGTTTATAGGTAATTCCCTGCAGCCTTCGGACCTGAAAAGTATTTGTGTTGAGCCAGATATGCTCCTGGCTTGTAAGGGAGAGCTGGGGAACTTTACCCTGCGCATCCAGAAAGAAAAGGAAACCCAGGAGATAAAGACCAGGACCGTAATTATCAACCTCCTGGATATTAGAGAATCTCCACTGGCAGAAGTTCCCACCTGGGATGAACTTCAGGAACCTGAAGAGCCGGTAATCTTTCTCCAGGATCTTAAGGATCTAACGCCGGCCCAGATCAACGGTAAAGGTCTGGAACTGGCCCGGGATCTGGCCCAGAAGGGGAAATCTGTTTACTATTTCTACAGGTCCTTACGATTTAACCGCCGGAATGATGAATTATATGAAAAAGCAAGAAGGGCGGGAGTTGTTTTTTACCAGTACCGCAATGGAGATCTAGAGGTAAAAGGTTCAGACGGACTGATTTGTGAAAGTCCTGCCATGGAACTTGAGCTCCATGGCACAATATTCCTGGCTCCGGATCTCAAGCCTAATATGCAGCTGGAGCGCCTGGCCAGGATATTCAATATCCGCATAAGCCCTGAGGGATATTTGCAGGTGGAAAACGTGCATCTGCAACCTACCTATACCGGCAAAAGAGGGGTTTATGCCCTGGAGGGTGCTCGCAACCCAGCTGGCCGGACCGACCCGGATCAGGAAGAAGCCTTCACCCTGGCAGAAATCCGCAGCCTCCTGTCCAACATCAACCCCCTTACAGAGGAAGAAAGAGTTGTTGATGCAGAGAAGTGCGCCTTCTGTTACACCTGCTACCGGGTTTGCTCCCACGGAGCCCTGGAGCCGGACTGGGAAGAAGATGCCATGAAAGTACTGCAGATAGCCTGTCAGGGATGTGACACCTGCCTCAATGTATGTCCGGCTGGAGCCATTTCCATAGAAGGCAGGGAAGAGAAGAAAAAAGAAGCAAATCTCAAGGTGTTCATGTGTGAGAATTCAGCAGCCACTGCCCTGCAAAGGCTGGGGAAAAACGGATTTTCTGACCTGGATATTGAAAATGTTCCCTGCCTGGGAAGCCTGAAGAAAAAAGATTTGCTGCAGCACCTGCAAAAAAGTGAGGACCGGGTACTGGTCCTGGGTTGTTTTGAAGAAGCATGCAAGCATTTATTCGGGGAGCGGTGGGGTGATAAATCAGTAAAAGATATACAGAAGGGTTTGAAAGCTCTGCATTTTAAAGAAGATCGCTTAACCCTGCTTCGTTTGTCGCCCCGCATGGAGAAGGACCTGGAAAAAATTCTGTCACTCTGGAAGGAGGGTAACTTATGATAGTAGCGGAGCAGAAAAAACTGGAAGAAATTGTAGAGATGCTGAAAGGGGATTTTAAGACCCTCCTCATCTCCGGTTGTGGAACCTGTGTTACAGTGAGCCTGTCAGGAGGGGAGAGAGAAGTTGAAGCCATGGCCGGCCTTTTAAATATGCATTTTTCCCAGGCTGGTCGCCAGGTTAAGATAGAGACCAATACCATCAAGAGGCATTGTGACTTTGAATTTATTGATGAGGCTGAAGAGGAATTCAAAAATGCCGATTTAATCCTATCCATGGCCTGTGGTGTAGGAGTTCAGCACCTGGTGGAAAGATTTCCGGAAAAAGTAGTTGTTCCCGCCCTCAACACCTCCTTTTACGGAGCTACAACAGCAATCGGGGAGTGGCAGGAGAGATGCCTGGGTTGTGGGGATTGTGTTCTGGATAAGTATGGTGGCGTATGTCCCGTAGCCCGCTGTTCCAAGAGCCTTCTCAACGGTCCCTGTGGTGGTTCTCAGGAGGGCTACTGTGAAGTTGATCCGGAGACAGATTGTGGCTGGGAACTCATCTTCAAACGGCTTCAGAGCATAAATATGTTAGAAAATGTCATGGAGTATGATGAGCCAAAAAACTGGCAGACCTTCAGGGATGGTGGTCCGAGAAAAATGAGAAATAAGGAGTATGGCAATGGGTGAGTATCTATCATTACTGGAAAAACGATTGGACAAAGGACAGTTTGTAGTTTGTAGTGAAATGGGCCCCCCTATTGGTGCAGGCCTGAAGACTATTAAGAATAAGTCAGCAGCCCTTCTGGGATATGTTGACGGGGTAAACGTTACTGACAACCAGACTGCCATAGTACGCATGTCCAGTATTGCTGCAGCTTATATGGCCAAACAGGAAGGACTGGAGATGATTATCCAGGTTACCACCAGAGACCGTAACCGCATTGGTTTGCAAAGTGATATTCTGGGGGCCAGTGCCCTTGGTTTGCATAATGCCCTCTGCCTAACAGGTGATCATCAGTGTTTTGGCATGGACACCGGAGCCAAGAATGTATTTGACCTGGACTCGGTACAGCTCATAAAAGTGGTTAATGACATGGTTACTAAAGGAGTTCTTCTCAGTGGCAAGGAGATGAAGGCTCCCCCCTACATGTTTATCGGGGGCGCTGCCAACCCCTTTGCTGACCCCTTTGAGATGCAGATGATAAAGATGGAGAAAAAAGTTAAGGCCGGGGCCCGTTTTTTCCAGACCCAGGCCATATACAATGTGGATCGCTTTGTGGAGTGGATGAAGGAAGTTCGCAAAAGGGATCTGCATAAAAAAGCATATATCTTAGCCGGCATTCTTCCCGCCCGCTCTATAAAAGCTCTGAAAATGATGAAGGAAGACATAGCAGGCATGGATGTGCCTGATGAGCTTATAGAGAGGATGGAGAAGGCAGAAGATCCGGAAGAAGAGGGGGTAAAAGTAGCCGTGGAGATAATTGACAGGGTGAAGAAAGTGGAGGGAGTAAGGGGTATTCACCTCATGCCGGTAGGCTGGGAAAAAATTACTCCCACCATTGTTGAAAAAGCGGGCTTTTATCCTCGACCGGAGGTGGATTAGAATGGAAAGGGACTTTGCCAAGAAAGTTCAAAAAAGGCCGGGAGGAGAGAACTTATTCCTCTGTTTCAGCTGTGGCTCCTGTACAGCTACCTGTCCCATAAGTGAAATTCATGAGGATTTCAACCCCCGGCTGACAATAAAGAAGGTACAGCTGGGAATGCAGGATGAGGTTCTTAAAGATGCCACCATCTGGCAATGTATTCAGTGCCACCGCTGTGTGGCCCACTGTCCCCAGGATGTTAAATATGCTGATATTGTAAGAGTTCTCAGGGAATTGGCTGTTGAGGAAGGTCATTACCCTGTTGAGCTTCTGGATGATATTGATGAAGTTGACCTGGCCCTGCGAAAATTAAGGCGAGGAGCTGTAGAGAAACATCTGGAAGAGGGGACCGGACTCAAGGACTTTATTGCCAGCCTGAATGGCGGTGAGGGAGATGGCTAGATCAGTTTTAGTTGTTGGAGGCGGTATTGCTGGTATTCAGGCAGCTTATGATCTGGCGGAGATGGGGGTACCTGTGGCCATGCTGGAGAGTCGCCCCAGCCTGGGAGGCCGCATGGCCCAGCTGGATAAGACTTTTCCCACCAATGATTGTTCAACCTGTATCCTGGCGCCCAAAATAAGTGACTGCTATAATCATCAGCTGGTAACCACCTATACCTATAGTGAACTGGTAGATATAGAAGGTGAGGCTGGCGATTTTAAAGTTCGAATAAAGAAAAAGCCCCGCTATGTTATACCCGAACTGTGCAATGGCTGCGGGGAATGTGCAGAGAAGTGTCCGGTAAAGGTGAAAGACCCTTTCAATGAAGGGCTGGACCAGCAAAAAGCTATCTATAAGCTGTATGAGCAGGGTGTCCCTAATATTATGACCATAGATGGGGAACATTGCTTAAAAATTACCCGGGATCGCTGTGGGCTCTGTGAGAAGACCTGTGACAAAGGGGCCATCGATTATAACCAAAAAGAGGAGATAATTGAGCTGGATGTAGCTTCAGTCATCTTCGCTCCCGGTTATGAAGCTTTTGAAGGTGGTGTGGTAGGAGAGTACGGCTACAAGAAGCATCCCAATGTTATCACCAGCCTTGAATATGAACGCTTTTTGAGTGCTTCAGGCCCTACAGGCGGACATGTGGTCCGGCCTTCTGACGGGAAGGAAGCCCAGCGTATTGCTTTTCTCCACTGTGCCGGATCCCGGGATGTGCGTATGGATCATAACTACTGCTCGGCAGTTTGCTGCATGTATTCCATCAAGCAGGCCATGGTTACCCGGGAACACTTAGAAACTATAGAAGCACTGGACCTTTACTATATGGATATCCGGGCTTATGGGAAGGGTTTTGAGAGCTACTACAATCAGGCCTTTGATACTCAGGGTATAAACTTCTACCGCAACCGGGTTGCTTCCCTGGATCAGGATAGGGATAGCGGCGATATAATCGTGAAATCACTGAATGAAGATGGCCAAAGTCAGGAGCAAAAGTACGACCTGGTAGTTTTATCAGTTGGACTGAAGCCTCAACCAGAGATAATAGAGCTGATGAAACGGCTCAAAATACGGGTGAGCAAGTACGGTTTTGCTGCTATGAGGGGAGAAGAACCTCTATCCACCAGCAGACCTGGCATTTTTGCCTGCGGAGTGGCAGCAGGCCCCAAGGATATTCCAGAAGCAGTAATGGAGGCCAGCGGGGCAGCTGTTATGGCAGCAGAAGTTGCCCGGACAGATAAACTGGGTTTGCCAGCTGCTGAAGAGGGTGAATATACTTTTACTGAATTTCAGCGGCCCAGAGTTGGTGTTTTTGTATGTCACTGCGGCAACAACATTGCTGGAGTTGTGAAGGTGGAAGAGGTAGCAGAAAAGGCTAAAGAGATCCCCTTTGTGGAGCACTCTGAAGATATCAGGTACCTCTGTTCTGAGGATAGCCTGGAGCTCATTGCTCAGCAGATCAAGGAGAAAGGGCTTAACCGGGTTGTAGTGGCATCCTGTACTCCCCGGACTCATGAACCCCTTTTCCGACAGGCAGCAGCCCGAGGCGGGTTGAATCCCTATCTCATGATCATGGCCAATATCAGGGATCAGAACTCCTGGGTGCACCGGGAAGATGAAGAAGGAGCTACAATTAAAGCTCTGGATCTGGTGCGAAGTGCCACTGGAAAAGCTATCCGGGCCCGGGCCCTTTCCCGGAGCAAGGTGGAGAACATGGACCGGGCTGTAGTAATAGGTGGTGGTGTTGCTGGCTTGACAGCTGCCCTGCAGCTGGCAAGAATTGGTTTTCCTGTGATTCTGGTGGAGAAAGAAGCAGAACTTGGTGGCCAGGCCCGGGATATGTTCTTAACCTTTCAGGAGCGGGCAGCCCGTAACCTGGTAAAGAAACTCACAAAGGAAGCAGAAGAAAATGCCAATCTGCACATTTATGCCAGCAGCAAGGTACGAAAGGTGGAAGGGTATGTAGGAAACTATACCCTTACTTTGCAATCAACGGAGGAAGGAAAGGATCAGGAGGTGGAGATTCAGGGTGGGACAGTTATTGTTGCCACCGGGGCAGGGGAACTCATAACCGAGGAATACCTGGCCGGCCAGGACCAGCGGGTTATCTCGCAAAAAGATCTGGACGTTCTCATACGAGATAACAGGCTTGAGCCTGTACCTCAAAAAGTATTCATGATCCAATGTGTTGGTTCCCGGGAGGAAGACCGGCAGTACTGCAGCCGGATTTGCTGCACTCAGGCTGTGCACAATGCCATATACCTGAAGGAAAGATTTCCTGATATGGAAATAACCATTCTCTATCGAGATATGCGCACCTACGGTTTCTTTGAAGATCTCTACCGCAAAGCCAGAAAACTGGGAGTCCGGTTTGTTCTCTATGAAGAGGAGCAAAAACCAGAGGTGAGAGCTGACAGGGATTCCCTTAAAATCAGGTATAGAGATCTGGTCAGCAGGAGTACTGTTGAGGAAGAAGCTCAGCTCCTGGTGCTGGCCAAGGCTATCGTTCCCCTGGAGGGGAATCGGGAGTTGAGCCAGCAGCTAAAAGTTCCCCTCAACGAAGATGGTTTCTTCCTGGAAGCCCATGTAAAGCTGATGCCGGTGGATTTTGCCACCGACGGCGTTTATCTGTGTGGTCTGGCCCATGGCCCCAAGAATATTTCTGAATCCATTGCCCAGGCTTGTGCTGCTGCTGGTCGCGCTGCGGCAGTTCTGGGAAGAGATTATCTCCTGACTGAAGCCATGGTGGCAACAGTTAATGAGGAGCTATGTTCAGCTTGTGGAACCTGTGAAGAGGTTTGTCCCTTCAAGGCCATCAGCGTTGAAGAAGGTGCAGATGCCGCTCAAGTTAACACTGTCCTCTGCAAAGGGTGTGGCAGCTGTGCTGCTGTCTGCCGTTCCCATGCAGCAGATCTCCTGGGCTTTACCAACCGGGAAATACTGGACGAAATAGACGCCCTTTTCTGGGATCGAGAACCTGGAAAAGTGCAGGCAGGAGGGGTTGCCCATGGCAAAGACATTTGAACCTAAAATAATTGCATTCCTCTGCAACTGGTGTACCTATGCAGCAGCTGATCTGGCTGGAAGCAGTCGAATTCAATATCCCCACAATGTCAGGGTTGTGCGAGTTCCCTGTTCCGGCCGCATTGATCCCTTTCTCCTGATAAAGGCCCTGAACAGTGGGGCTGATGGGATTTTGGTATCTGGATGCCATCCGGGAGACTGTCATTACCTGAATGGTAATTACTATGCTCGACGCCGGCTGGTCATGTTTCAGGAATTGCTCATATTTGCAGGAGTGGAGGAAGAGCGTCTTAATTTCACCTGGTGTTCTGCTGCAGAAGGTAAGCGTTTTGCAGAGATCGTTGAAGATGTGGTGGAACAGGTGAAGAAGGTGGGCCCCTGGAAGGGGTTTGATGGTAGGGGTTTTCAGGAGAAGGGAGGTATGGTTCTCCATGAATTATCATAAGATCAGCCAGGAAATAAAAGATATAGCTTTTCGTCTCCTTGCAGATAAAGAGGTGGAATTAGTTCTGGGTTTTGGTAAGGAAAAATTCAGCGGTCAATCCACACCTCTCATCACCAGCTCCCCAGAGAAAGCCCGGGAAATGATCTTCGATGAGAACTGTGCCATGATGCTGGCCAACTACCTCCGGGAACATGCTGGCAAGAAAGTTGCTATTATTGCCAAGCCCTGTGAAACCAGGGCCATTGTTGCTTATCTTGCTGAGGATCTCCTGGTCCGGGATAGAGTAACAATAATAGGCATACAGGGATGTACCGGTGTTAAGGATAACACTGCTTGCCAGGAATGTACAGTCAGGGAACCGGTGCTAGCAGATTATACTGTAGGAGAACCCTTGACAGATGAGGTTGAAGCTCAGGATGATCTGAGCCTGGAGGAAATGAGTCCTCAGGAACGGCTGGAATATTTCCGGGAAGAGTTTTCCCGCTGCATTCGCTGTTATGCCTGCCGGGAAGCATGTTATGCCTGTTACTGTCCTGTTTGCTTTACAGACAGCAACCGGCCTCGCTGGGTGGAAGAAACTCTTGGTATTAATGAAAATTTCACCTTCCATCTCATGCGTTCTCTCCATATGGCCGGCCGTTGTATCAACTGCGGTGCGTGTGAAGTGGCCTGTCCGGAAGGCATAGATGTCCGGGCTTTAGCAGCTAAACTTTACCGGGTTTCCCGGGATTTATACTCATTTGAACCTGGTATGGACCCGGAAGAAAAAACCCTTTTTGCCACTTATGACAGTGAGGATCCGCAACCGCGGTTTATCGATTAGGGGGTGATGACAATTACTGTAAAGATTTTAGATAAAGATGGTCTGGAGAAATTCCTTGAGGATTTGCAGAATGAGTATATACTGATGGCCCCCGTATGTCGCAAGCAGGGCAGAAAG
>PUNT01000161.1 GCA_003551905.1 Halanaerobiales bacterium | reverse complement strand
GAGGGTGCTGGCAAGACCACATTGCTCCGGTTGCTCATGAACTTTTTGCAGCCTACTTCAGGAAGAGCAGAAATTTTTGGCTTGAGAGCTGATAAAAAGGGCAGGAGTATCCGGGAAAAAACTGGCTATATTCCCCAGAGCTTCTCTTTGCCTGTGAACTGGACTGGAGAAGAATTTTTAAATTTCGTTGCTTCCCTGCGGCCCGGGAGACCTGATTACCGGTCTGAAATAGCTTCTGCTCTGGAGCTTGATCTCAAGAAAAAAATTTCTTCTTACAGCCGGGAAATGAAGCAAAAACTCATTATATTGCAGGCGTTTGCCCATGAACCGAAGTTACTTGTTATGGATGAGCCTTTCTCTGAGCTTTCTGCTCTAGCTAGAAAGGTATTCTATGATTTACTGCAGGAGAAAAAGGGTAGGGGAGCGACGGTACTTTTAACTGCCAGTTCTATTCCTGATGTGGATATGATATGCAACAGGGTGGGCATCATGCACAATGGACATTTTCTGGCCGAAGAGGATAATAATAAGTTTAGGGAGAAGCAGTTCAAGATAATGGAGATGACTGCAGAGGCAGAAGTTGATTTTTCGCAAATATCTGGTGTGATGAAAGCGGAGAGTAAAGGTGATTTTCACAGGCTTAAGGTAAAAGGTGATATTATGGATATAATGGATGATTTGCAGCAATATTCAATCAGGGATGTGACAGTTCGAGGGCCTCTGGTAGCAGAATTACTGCAGGAGTACAGGACTACCCACATTTTGGAGGAGGAATAGCAAGTGAAAGTACTGCAGAGGTACCTCATGGCAGAAAAATATATTCTCCTTATGTGGATAACAATTTTTTTGCTCTGGATTTCCTTTATTGCTTTATTGTATCCAGGAGTGCAAGAAGCAACAGGTTATGAAGAATTTAAGAGCACTCTACCACCTTCGGTGGAAGCTGCTGTAGGTGCTGTGGATTTGCATACTGTGGAGGGCTGGTTTAACCTGCAATTTTTTGGCTGGTTGCCTCTGGTACTGGGAATATACCTGGCTGGTGCAACAGGGAGACTTCTGGCCGCTCCTGCACAAAAAAAAGAGCTGGAGTTAATACTGGCCCAGCCCCTGAGCAGACAGCGCTATTTTGGGGAGCGAGTTCTGGGATTATTAATAAACACTCTTCTTATCTATGGAGCCATACTTTTGGGTGTTTCTCTGGCTCAGGAATTAATGGGGGACAGGGGGGCCGGGCATCTGTATCTGTATGTTTTGTTAAACGGGTTTATGCTTAATGCAATCCTGGGTTTGTTCTTTCTAGGCATGAGCATAATCTTTCTGGATAAAAACAGAACATTATTTGCCAGCCTTGCTTTAATGGTTTTCTTGTTCTTGCTGGATGTTAGTCTAAGAGGGATGGAGAGATTGGCGGTTATCAGGATCTGGAATCCTTTTCACCATTATGCCCCTGCCTATATTCTGGAAGAAGGGAAGCTGCCTTTAGCTTCCCTGGAATATTTTCTTATATCTTCTGTAATAATATTTTTCTTGTGCTTGTTTTTATGGCAGCGCCGGGATTTGTGAAAAAATTATATTTTTATTGCTTTTGGGGGGAAAGAGCATGCTCCTGTTACTGCAGCCCGGTCAAGGGCTGTTTTTTTATATCATAAAGGGAAGGGGGGAAATAAATAATATATGTAGACGTGGAGAGTGGTTTATAGAAACAGGCAAAAAATATTCAGGATGTTAGACAAATTCCCTAATAATCGATACACCAGGCTTCTCCTTTCCCCTTTTCTCCTCTGTACACCCGTACTCTCACCAGCTGGGTTTTGCCAGTTTCCCATTCTCCACCTTCAACGCACAGGAGGTAGGAGGGATAATCACCGCCAATGAGGTGAGGGGTCATATGCGAGATTTCCCCGGGCTTTCCGTCAATCCAGACCTGAATGTCTTTTTTCTCTAGCTCCGGAGGTATATCCATACCCACCCGGGCGGGGATGAAAAAAACATGCCAGACACCGGCAGAGAACCAGGTCTTGAGGTCATAGATTTCAAAATCTCCAATTTTGATCTCGGGGATCTTTATGTCATTTTGCAAATCCGGTCCTGTTACCCATCCTTCCAGAGAAGTTTTCCCATAGGTCTTGTCTCCCACAAAGAGCCAGAGTTTTTTTCCCCTGGGGCACTCTATCCGGAAATAACCTTTTTCATCAGCTTTAGTGATTATTTCCTGGGACATAAAATCCCCTTGTGTGGCCCAGAGGTAAGGTTGTAGAGGTTTCCCGGAAAAATCAAGAGCCCGACCGCTGACAGTATGGGTTGATAAGGGTAAGCAGCGAGTTAATTCTATATCCCCACCTTTCAGGTTAATCTCTGCCTTTTTGGGTTTATGTGAAGCCAGTATGGGATCAGTAAAAAAAGCCCTGATGATATTATTTTTTCCGCTAGCTTCTTTTTTTGCTGCTAGTTGCCCTGCCTGCAAAAAGATTTCATATTTTTCATCTTTTATCCCTTCTATCATTACCTCAACAAAAGGAG
>PUNT01000071.1 GCA_003551905.1 Halanaerobiales bacterium | reverse complement strand
TTCTGGAAATAGGAGCGAACTTCAGAGTTCTCCCGGAGAAGGCTGGCCGCATACAGGAGCAGATCCTGAAAGTTTAGGAGGTTTTCTGACAACCGCAAGTTCTGGAATTTTTCCACTGCCGGCTTGAGAAAATCAATTAAATAGCTGTGCCGGTGCTCCCACCAGCTCTTCAATGCTGGTATAACAGTTTTGTCACGAAAATTAGTGAATAACTCTTCTGCCATCTTCCCAGTTTCTTTGGCAGGCCAGCGATTGTAGGTAACTTTTCGCTGCCGGTTCAGCCGGGAAAAAAGGCGTAAGAGATATATATCACTGGATAGATTAAAACGTTTTTTCCAGAGCTGGGTCAGGTTAAAAAGTCTCTGAACCCCATCCCAGCCCTTTTCTGGCTCTTTTGCAGGCATGCACCTTGCAATTTGGGCAGCAAACTCCTCCAGTTTTTGCCGGGCCTCCTTGAGCTCAGGATAAGGTCGTGATTCAGTTACCATTTCCACCTCGGGATAGAGAATGAGCTGCTCATAGGCTGTTTTAAGATCCTGAGGCTCCAAATCCAGTTCTCTGATTTTGGCAATCTTTTCGCCATGAGTGAACTGAACCTCCTGCAGGAATTCATCCCAGGCCCGGTTTCTCAGCATCTCTTCTTCCAGACCTTCAATTTCTACAAAATCTGGATCCAGCCCGGCTTCCAGTGGACGTTCTCGCAGAAGGCGGCTGCAGAAAGAGTGTATAGTTCCAAGGAAAATTTTATCCAGCTTCTCCAGGGCATCTAGCAATCTGTCTTGATTTTTTGTCCCAGACCTTTCTTCCAGCTCCTTCTCCAGTTCTACCTGAAAGCGTTCTCTCAACTCTCCAGCTGCCTTGCGGGTAAAAGTAACTGCTGCCAGGTTTTCCGGCTCACACTCACCTTCCCGGATAAGAGCAACCATCCTCTTGACCAGACTATAGGTTTTACCTGAACCTGCTCCAGCCTCTACCAGTATAGAAGTATCCAGGTCCCTTTCAATTTTCAACCGGGCTTGAGCATCTTGCAACTGTCCTCTACTCATAATCCTGCAGCTCCCTCCAGGTTTGTAAAAAGCTATCATCAAGCTTTTTTTCCAGCTCCAAAATGGCATCCGGATAACGACATACTACCTGATAATCACATATTCCACAGCTGGTATCATCAGTAGTGGCACAGAAAGTTCCCCGGGCCAGAATATCCAGGAGTTTCTCCAGGCCTTCTTTAAAAATATCAGGATTCTTCTGCAAAGGTTCATATATTCTACCTTCTCCCCTCTCCGTGGGGAAAAGGTAACCTGCCTTCACTACCTGAGCTTCCGGGCCAAATTTTTCCTTGAGAATCGCTTCAGCAGCCTCACTGTAGAGGGCGTGCTGTAACTGTCTCCCCCTATCAATGAATTTTCTTACCTGATAAAGGAAGGTGCTGCCCGTCTTATAGTCCCAGATACAGTACTGATTTTTCCTGCCCTTGAGCCGGTCCACCCGATCAATACGACCCCGAATCAGCACCTTATCTTTACCTGTGGAAACAATAACCGGCCCCTCACTTCCCAGGCCTGTCTCCTTAACGGCCCGGGGGCCGTAGCCCATGGGAACCTCTAGAAATAGGGGTTCATGATTTTCCTGCAACTCTTCTTCCAGACGCAGAAACACTTCCAGTCCTCTTAAAATCTCCTGCTTTTCCGCCTGGAAAATGATTTCACTGGGAGGAGGAATTTCCTGACGCATTTTATCCATATGTTTACAGGCTATTTCTCTTAATAATTCCCCTTCCTGCCAGGGCTCAATGCTGTTCATAACCTGTCTTAAAAAACTGCAGTATATCTCGTGGAGTAAAAGCCCCCTGGCCAGGGGATCCAACCATTGTCCAGGATCATATTCCTTTTCTTCTGGTGGGTAGACCTGAAGAACATGCCGCAGGAAGGCAGCGAAGGGGCAGCTGGCCAGTTTTTCCAGCATTGTAGCTGAAACAATAAAATTCTTATTAACCCGTGGGTCCAGGCTATTCCCGGCCCCAATAAACCCATCGAATTCTGTAAAAACTTCACTGCTCCTTTTTTCAAAAGCCTCATATCCCTGCTGGAGAAAGGGATAAAACTCCATTACCTGTTGCCGGGAAACATGGCACTTGCTGCTGAGTACCCTTTCCATCCACCATTCTTCCTCTCCCAGGGATTGTGAAGAATCTACAGGGAAATAACCGGCCGGGCTTCCCAGGTTTTTCATGAGCTGGGTGTAGTCCAGATTCTTATTATTTGTTTTCAGCCTCTCCACCTGCAGGAGTATAGCACTGGGGAAGGAAGTGCGCCCTAGAGCCACATCATAACTGGCAAAAGAAAGGGTTGTTTTACCCCGACATGATGCCAAAAAATGGGCAAGCCTGTAGGTATTTCTAGTAGGCTCATCCTGCATCAACAGTAATTCATCTCCCAGCTTTTTTCTCTCCGTATCCAGAAGCAGAGGGTCCTCTATACCGCTGCCGGGAAAACTGCCTGCATCCAGTCCCAGGAGGAAAGTTC
>PUNT01000048.1 GCA_003551905.1 Halanaerobiales bacterium | reverse complement strand
GCATCCTCCCTTTGCAGTCGTCAACGGATTACCCTGATGGGAATAGCCTGGTCCTCCCAAGTTCCTAACAGCTCCGTTTGTTATCATGCCATGGCCTTAGACCCCGGGGAGCAGTGCTGCACTCACCATGTCGCACAGCAGACTTCCGCCTTCCAGCAAATGAACACTGTCGGCTCTCCCGATAGCGTGAGGTTTCGGGGCTCAATACCTTCACTTCCGTTACGGCCTAATAACTCCCATCTACCGGCTTCATGCAGTCGGTTGCCCTTCTGCATGCGGTATAGGTGTTAAGCTGGTGGTTAGCCTTTGCCTAATCCGGACTTTCACCGGCAAGAACTGTCAAGCTTTACTTGGCGCACTCATCTAAACACCTCCAATAATCTATATCCCTTTACACATCCACCCCTAAGTACAGTTTTTTCTAACCAGATTTAATAACCAACATGGCGCACTTATTCATTTTCAGAATACTACAATCTAGCAGAAAAACACATCCTACCAAAGTAGGATTTTGAGAAAAAAGATCTTTTTGTTTTGGCATATGATAAAAACGAAGGCATCCACGATAATCTTGTTTTAAGAGCCCAAGGGAACTATTGCTTCAAGAATAGAAAATATCTCCACTCCCCAACCTGCATACCTCCATATATACTCATCTACTATAAACCTAGGACGTCAGTTAGAGGGTTAAACAAAAACAGTGGGTTCATAAACCCGCATAGCATGGACAGGGAGAAAACCCTACCCTGTTTTGGGAGGCAGTTTTTATTTGAAGCCCCTTAATTTTAAAAATAGCATCAATTTTCATCTCAGGAATATTGATAAAAAGTTCTTAGCCAAAACTAAAAAGTATGCTTCTGCTGGAAATCTTAAGCTTGCAAAACCAGATTCTTCCCTCCATTCCTGGAAAAAAACTTCTTCTTCCAGGTTTTACAGCATACATATATAAAAACTGCCATAGATGGTGAAAAAAAATGGGAGGTTTTCTTTTTATCTCCTTAACTAAAAAGTACTTTGTTTTTGCCCTGCTAGTAGTTATAATTGTAATTTCCATTGCTGTTGGCAAATTACTTTTCTGTCCAGTTATCATGGATAAAAACTTCTTTTTACAACTATTAAAACCCAAACTTGTCTCAGTAGAAATTGGATTTATAACTCCGGAATTTAGAGAAACAATTACTATCAAGAATGAAAAGGATCTCAAACAAATTGGAAAGGTACTTCCAGCTTCCAAAATAATTGCAGGCCCCATAAAGCGCCGGGAAATATTTTGGTGGATCAAATTAAACTATAGCAATCAAAGCAGTGCCAATTTTCTCGCTACGAAGGGTCTAAAATTCTATGATCCTTCGGAGGAGGCCTGGATAGATAACAAAGAATTGGTTAATCTTCTGGTCCCATTCACTAACAGGCTGGAAAATAATTTTTTTGGAGAATTTCTAGACTGGAATGAAGTAAACAGTCTGTTCCCCAAAAACACAAAAGCAGAAGTAAGGGATCTGGAAACAGGGATCATACTACAAGTTTTCCGTTATGGTGGAATACAGCATGCCGATGTGGAACCGGTTACCCTTGATGATGTGCAAAAGCTGAAAAACATTTTTGATGGAAGCTGGACCTGGAAACGCAGGGCGGTTGTCCTAACAATAGGAGAAAGAAGAATAGCTGCATCTATGAATGGGATGCCCCATGATGGAGGAAAAATCAGAGACAACAGATTCATAGGTCATTTCTGCATTCACTTCAGAGACAGTAAAATACATAAAAGCCTCCAACCAGATCCCGGACACCAGTTAATGGTCAAAAAATCCAGTGGACTGATCTGGAATGATCTGAAATATGCTTGTCCCGATGATTTTGTTTCCATACTTCTTATAGCCCTTTCAAACGGGGATTCAATAGTTGCAAGATATGTTTTTGATGATAATGAAATAGAAAAAAGTCATTTCTGGACAGCTTTTGCGAAGAAAATAAGATTCTTGCAAATAAATGAGATCAGAACAATAGAGGAAAATGAAACAAGAGCCACAGTAAAGGCTTTTATATCAGTATATTTCTTTGATCCCAAAAAAAACCTCCAGCATCATGGGCTCAGGATAAAACTCAACCGGCCAAATACAGAGAGCAGCTGGACTGCGGATCTGGAAAATCTGGCTACTTCACTGGAAAGCCAGGGGGAAACAGTAGAAAAAAGAAGTAATATTGAGGATATAGCAGGCTGTTATTATGAAGGAGAATAAACTCAATCCAAGTTTTTTCTGCAGGCTACCTATAGTTATAAAAGCTCATTAATCTTAGAAGATTCTTATGACCATACAGTTAGACCATTTATTCTATTAAGAAATAATCCATATTTCTCGAGATAAAGACCTCCAGCCATCTTTAGGCTGGAGGTCTTTTGAGCGTACAAAAAAAAATAGCAGGCTCATATTCCCTCCATGGAACTTGAACCCGCATATAGAATCTTAGAGAAAATATTAAATTGACAGTTATTTTAATTACTTCGCATCATATATTTGTGAACACATTCCCACAGCTTCTGTGGTTTGTTCCATTCTTTTAAAATGCAGCAAGGGGATCGTGGAGAAAGAATCCCTGGTGATTTGATCAACAGTTTGTAGTTGGGAGAGGAACTCAGATTCTTCTCTGATTGTTAGTATATTATCCAGTATATCATCCACCTGGGTACAATAAAAACCACTGCAATTTAAAATTGCTTCTGAATGAAATAGAGATCTAAATAATGATACAGGATTGGGAGGATTGTATGGGCTGGTTATACCGGTGATAGCAACATCAAAATCTCCGCTAAATAGCTTATCCATAAGCTCGATAAAATCTATAGGTTCTGCAGAAATATCCAGCCCCACATCTTCCAGGTCCTCTTCCAGCTCAGCCAGAACAGCCTCCCTGGGAGCATTCCCGAGATTAGTCAGTATTTCTATCTCAGTACCATCCATATTCAGATCCTCTATCTGCTGTTCTGCCAGTTGTGGGTCAAAATGGTGCTCCAGGTCTAAAAAGCCCAATTGTTCTGTATAGATGAATTGATTTCCTATGATGCATTCCCTCTCTGGAAAACTACTTTGAACTTTATTGTAGATTTTATCCTTGTCAATGGCCATGGAAATTGCCTCTCGAAAATCTACATCTGAAAAAGAATCTCTTTCTGTGTTTATATAAATAAGCATTGCAGTATTATAATCTGACCAATAGTTTGGGTCGTTGTAATAACCTATTTTGCCCAAATCCAGTGTTTCCTGCGCCTTTACCAAAATATCTATTTCTTCAGGATCTCCACCACCGTGGAGAAAATAGACTAAAGTTTGTTCCCCTGAAGGAACCCTATCCAAGGTGAAGGCATCAAGACTCTCAGTTGCTGGTTCTCGTTCTTTTATATATAAAGTTAGACCCCAGAAAGAGATATACTCATCGTCACTATCTTTCAGAAAATTTCCATCTTCATCTGTTGCAATTATGTGCCCTTCAACAGTTCCCCACTGGCTAAAAACTGCTGTAATCTCAGTATCCTCTTCAATAGTTATAGTAACTGGGTTATGATAATCTTCAAGATCTCCCTCCCAATGGGAAAAAGTCCACTCATCTTCATTATCAACATCTGCTTTAAGTGTTATTTTTGCCCCGGATAGGTACTCTTCCTGTTGGGGGTTAATATGGACCTGCCCGGCCTCCTCATTTTCTATATTTACAGTGAGTTTTACCGTTTTATCTTCTCCAAAGAATTCATCAAATATAGCCATACAGGCAGACAGAAATAAGATTATCCCTACGGATAGAGCTATTAGTAAAAGTCTTTTTAACATTAACCTCATTACCTCCTAAGTTAAATATATTTTTTTCTCACAAAAGAGATAGATCTATTTTAAACAAACAATTGCAACTTTACCTAAAGCAATAATAATTAATCTCATCACCTCCTGGCAAAACCACTCTCCTTAGCCACACAAGGGCACATAGTGTATATAATGCTGCTAGAGATGAATAATTTGGCTCAACATGAACAATGTCTTACTTAATGAAACTATAAAATTCAATTTTATACTAAGTTATTACCCCAAAGCTCAATTATTTCCCTTTAATATTTTCAGAAAATTTATTCTATATATGCAGATTTTTCCACCACTATCAACCTGCCCATTGCCTCATGTGCAGTAGTAACAGGAACCATCCCATACCATCCTGTCTAAAAACCTATATCACTCAATGGAAATAAAATAAAACAATAGATTCCTTACAAGACAACCAGATAAACGCCCATCTCCAAACTCATTCTCTAGGAAATCAGTTAGGGCGTTCAAATAAAAACAGCAAGCTCATAAACCCGCATGAATAGTGGAGCCGCCCATGGGGTTCGAACCCACAACCTGCTGATTATCCCAATGGACTAAACAATCCCAACCACATTATCTGCATCTACTCTCATGGAGAAATACCATCAATTATAGAAAAACCCCAACCCAGTTAATGGTAGCTGGGGTAATTTATTGATTTAACTCAAAATGACCAGCATCTAAAAATGCTATATTCTACCAGGACGGGAATTATCATTGTTGCCAATAGAACCAGGGATAATCTTCATCTGTCCCAAATTTCCAGATGTTTTCATCCCAATCTTCATACATTAGATCCCCTTCATCACACTCATTACCATTTTCATCTAATTTTATATCAGGCACACCTGCTTTCATCTGTTTGGTTGTTCTGCCCTCTCCGCCATCGGAATCATCCTGCCGGGTTGTTTCACTGTCATAATAGGAATTGTGGACTTGGTCGTCATTAGCCCCCACCAGCCCGCCAATAAATTCAGTACCGCTTACAGAACCAACGGCGTAAGTGTTGGTAATGGTATCATAATTTTCTCCCACCAGTCCACCAACACGTTTGTCCCCGCTTACAGTGCCAGTGGCATAAGCATTGGTGATGGTTTCATAGTTTAACCCCACCAGCCCGCCGGTCCTATCTCCAGTGGAATTCACAGTGCCCAAAGCGTAACAGCCGTTAATACTGCCAAAATTAATACCCACCAGGCCACCTGTCTGTTGAGTACCATCCACATTGCCTTCGGCATAGGAATTGTTAACAATACTATAGTTGCTTCCCACCAGCCCACCAGTAAAAGAGCCAGTGGAACTCACAGCACCCAGAGCATGGCAACCGGTGATAAGGCCATCAGCATAATTGCCTCCCACCAGGCCACCGGTATTATTACCTGTGGATATCACCTGCCCCGTAGCAGAAGAATCCTCAATACTACCTTTGTTGCTTCCTACCAATCCGCCTACGTCTTTATCACCCTGAACATCTCCTTCTGCATAACAGGATTCTATGGTCTGTTGACTTTCACCAACTAGGCCTCCTACTTTCTCCTTTCCGGTTACCGTTCCTGTGGCATAAGACTCAGAAACAACACCCACCGGCGATTGATGTGACCCTAAGAGACCGCCAACACCATTATTCCCTTCAACATTTCCAGTAGCATGGGAATTAGTAATACTACCCATTTCCATGAATCCTACCAGGCCACCAATACCACTATTACCTACAACATTTCCGGTAGCATAAGAGTTTTTAATTAAGCCTCCATTTTCTCCTACCAGTCCCCCGGCACTGCTTCCCTTTTCCAAGTTTGTCATTTCCACATTACCTGTGGCATATGAATCGAATATTTCGCCATGATTAGCACCAACAAGCCCACCGACATAACCAGATCTATCAGAAATAGAACTTACAGAAACCTTTGCATAAGAATTGACTATTTCACCACTAGAATTAGATAAACCCACAAGACCCCCTGTGTGTAGGAACCAGTCACCTTCTCCTATGCCACTCTTTACCATCCCTGTAGCATAACAATTATCTATACTTCCAAAATTGTTCCCAACCAAACTGCCAACACGTCTCTCTCCGGTTACATCAGCATGTTCAAGTGCTACGCCTGCTATCTCAGCATCTGTGCCAATAATCCCAAACAAGCCTATGTTAACTTCTTCCGGTCTATTTATGAAGAGGTTCTGGATTATAAATCCATTGCCATCAAAACTACCAGTAAAATGTCCCTCTGAACATCCTATAGTTTCCCAACCTTCTCCCTCACTAAAAACACTTAAGTCTATACCCCCAACTTGCTTGAAGTGTTTATCCAGATGATCCCTTATTCGGTTCAACTGTTCTGCATTTCCAACCAGATAAGGATCCCCAGCTGTTCCCTCTCCACCTGCAAACCCAGAAGGTTCGTCTTTTACCTCAAATTCCGCTATAACACTTTTGGCACTATCCATTATAATAGAAATTTCTGGATCATTGCTTTCCATGTCCCCAGCCCACGAAGAAAAGACCCAACCCTCACCTGAAACTGCTCTCAGTTTTACTACAGTCTCATAAGGATATTCTCCAGCTTGGGGTTCAATAACCTCTATTACTTCTACTTCCCCTTCTCCTATAGTATCTATGGTTAGCTCATAGTCTAACCGCTCAAATATTGCTGTTACTTCCCTATCACTATCCATGACCAGTTCAGTTGGGTTTTCTGAACCAGACAAGTCTCCCTGCCACTCACTGAAATACCAGCCTTCCTCAGCAACTGCCTCCAATTTTACTACAGTCTCATAGGGATATTCTCCAGATTGGGGTTCAATAACCTCTATTATTTCTACTTCCCCTTCTCCTTCAGTATCTATGGTTAGCTCATAGTCTAACCGCTCAAATATTGCTGTTACTTCCTTATCACTATCCATGACCAGTTCAGCTGGATTCTCTGAACCAGACAAGTCTCCCTGCCACTCACTGAAATACCAGCCTTCCTCAGCAACTGCTGTTAGCACTACCTCAGTACCTGACACATATTCCTCCTCTTGCGGGTCAATATTAACGCTCCCTCCATCCTCTTCATTTACAAAAACATCCAATGTATATGTTTTCTCGAATAAGCCACATCCTGTTATGAAGCCCATAACTATTATTATCAGTGCCCATAGAAATATTTTTTCTGATTTAAATCTTTTCATCTAAACACCTCCAATAATCTATATCCCTTTACACTTCCACCCCTAAGTACAGTTTTTTCTAACCAGATCTAATAACCAACATGGCACACTTATTCATTTTCAGAATACTACAATCTAGTAGAAAAACACATCCTACTAAAGTAGGATTTTGAGAAAAAAGATCTTTTTGTTTTGGCATATGATAAAAACGAAGGCATTCAGGATAATCAATAAAAACTATCTATAGCAGTCTTGTTTTAAGAACCCAAGGGAACTATTACTTCAAGAATAGTAAATATCTCCACTCCACACCCTGTGCATACCTCCATATATTCTAATCCACTATCAGCCTGTCCATTCCTTATAACTCAATAATAACAGAAGCATTCCATACCATTCTGTCTAAAAGCCTATCAACACATAATGGCAATAAAAGTAAACAATAAACTCCTTATAACCATATGAAAGCCCATCCTCAAACTCACCCCATAGGGCGTCAGTTAGGGCGTACAAATAAAAACAGCGGGTTCATAAACCCGCATGAATAGTGGAGCCGGCGATGGGACTCGAACCCGCAACCTGCTGATTACGATTCAGCTGCTCTGCCAGTTGAGCTACGCCGGCCCGGTTCCATTATTTTAGCAACATTTCAGATAAAAATCAAGAACTAGGTATGTTCCTTCTTAATTCTTTCTGCCAGCCGAATCTGGCATTCCTGGCAGAGATCTTTCCAGAAAGGCCTGCCCTGATTGAGACGTATAGCTACTATCCGGGCACAGCAGAAACAAAACATAAATATCTCCTCCTCCAGCTTTCTATACTATATTATTAGCCGGTAAGGAGGTCTTTTAAACATCTTTCTTCCACAATTTTCCTGGCAGTCACCTGAAAAACACCCTCCCTGAGGGAGGTAACCACTTCTATTAAAAGAATCTTTCCACCTCGAAAAAAACGGTGGTCCGCTCCCACCAGATCACTGAAAAAAACTATTTCTGCACTACCACTCCTATCCTCAAGCTCCACCATATATACCTGACCTCCCCGTTTGCTCTTGCGTACCTGCAACCCGGTTACAAGCCCCTCTACCAAAAAGCTTTTTCCTGGCAAACTATCGTACAGAGAAGCCAGGGGAAAAACCTCTGCAGATCCACTATTGCCTGACACCACATCCAGGGGATGGCTGGTAATAAAATGGCCGAGAAGTTCTGCCTCCCAGATCATTTTCTGCTTCCAGTGCAGTCTTTGCCCAAAATCTTTCAGGGGAAGATCCGAATTTAATAGCAGATTCTTTTTATCCCCAGTGGTTTTTCGCAGGTAAGCAAGAAATGTGGGAAACTGCCAGAGAAAATGATATTCTTCACCAAAGGAAGAAAAAGCTCCCACCTTGATGAGAGCCTCAATGCCAGCCCGGTTTAGCCCCCTTTCATACAAACGGTGAAGAAAATCGTGAAAGGAAAGAAATTCCCCTTTTTCCCGTTCCTGCAGGATAGCTTCCACTCCCCGGGGACCAAGATTTTTTACCAGAGAAAGCCCTGCCCTAATCCCCTTTTCTTCAACACAAAAACCAGCAAAACTCCTGTTAATATGCGGTCCCAGCAACTTTATCCCCAGGCGGCGGCACTCACCCAGATAGCGGTTAATGCGGCCAGTATCAAACAGGTGCATGTTCATGAGGGAGGTCATGTATTCCAGCGGAAAGTGAACTTTGAGATAAGCAGTCTGATAGATGAGTTGCGCATAAGCTGCAGCATGAGCTTTATTAAAACAGTAGCTGGAGAAATGCTCCAGGGATTTAAATACCTCCACAGCTTCACGTTTCCTTATACCCCGCTCCTGGCAGGCAGCAACAAACCTTTCCCGGTGTTTGCCCATCTCAGCCGGGATTTTCTTGCCGGTGGCCCGACGCAGGAGATCAGCTTCCCCCAAACTATAACCGGCCATTATCCGGGCAGTCTGCATAACCTGTTCCTGCCAGATCACCGTACCAAAAGTCTCCTGCAGTACCTGGGATAAAGAGGGGTGAAGGGGTTTGACCTTTTCTCTCCCCCGCCGCCTCCTTATATAACGGGTTGCCATGCCGGATTTCAGGGGCCCGGGCCGGTACAGCGAGGTGGCGGCAATGAGATCTTTCAGGCTCTCAGGCCTGAGTTGCCCCAGGAGCAGACGCATACCTGTGCTCTCCAGCTGAAAAATACCCATGGTCCGGGCCTCCTGTATTGCCTTGAACACCTCAAAATCCCGGGTCGGAAAATTCCAGGGGACAAGCTCCAACCCAATCTTTTTCTTTACCTCTTTTACGGTGCTATGAATAACACTCTGAAACCGGGAACCCAAAAGATCAATCTTTAAAAGTCCCAGAGCTTCAATAGAGTGCATGTCAAATTGTGTTATTACCTCACCATCCCGGGAATACTGGAGAGCGGTGTAGTTGGTTAACCGGTCCCGGGCCAGAACAACACCAGCTGAATGCTGTGTGAGATGCCGGGGGAGTTTCTCCAATCTCCGGGCCAGGTTAAAAGCCCGGCAGAAATCATCCTCTCTTTCATAATGTTCCTGTATGGCCGCTGACATCTTGAAATTTTCCTCCAGCAATGCATGGGGCCTCTTTATAAGGCTACTGAAGTTGCTGGCTCTATCTTCCCCCAAACCCAGAGCCTTGGCCGCATCATGCAGGGCAGCACGACCGGCAAAAGTAGAATATGCTGCCACATGAGCCATGCGCTCCCTGCCGTACTTGTGCTGCAAATAACTCAAAACCTCTTTCCGGCTGTGATGGCTGATATCCAGGTCAATATCCGGCATACTTATCCGCTCCGGATTGAGAAAACGCTCAAAATAAAGGCCGTACTCCACCGGATCAACACTGGAAAAATTCAAAAGATACCCTATATAGCTGCCAACAGCAGAACCCCGGACCTGGGCCGGGATGTTCTTTTTGCGGCAGAAGGAAAATATGTCACCTACTATGAGAAAATAGCCAGCAAAGCCTGTTTTTTTTATAATTCCCAGCTCGGCCTGTAACCTCTGCCGGTAACGGGAATCATCTTTTTTCTTCTCCTCATGGAGGTGCCAGCACCTGTTTTCTAAAAAAGAATCTGCAGTCTGGCCGGGCTCCAGGGGAAAATGGGGCAGGTGCATCTCTTCCAGATCCAAAGTAACATTGCACCTCTCAGCTATGCTTTCAGCATTTTTATAAGCCTGGGGATATCTACGACAGGCCTGCTCCATCTCCTGTTTTCCCAGCAGATAGCGCCCTCCACTGCGTTTTGGGAAGGTACCCCGGGAAATTCGCTGCAGAACCAGAAGATAATGCTGTACCTTCTCCTCCCCGGGCTTCAGGTAATGAACATCGTTGGAAGCAGCCAGGGGAAGAGAACACTCGGCTGACAGGCGCAACAGGCGCTTTTGCAAAGAATCAGGGAAAGCAATAACCATCTCCAGGAAAAAATTATTCTTACCAAATATATTGCGGTATTCAGCAGCTACATCCACCGCCCTATGCCATTCACCTTCCTGCAACATGCTGGGAATTTCTCCCTCCTCGCATCCGCTCATCACAATAAGTCCGGCGCTCCTGTCCTTCAGTTCTTCCCAGGTGATATGGGGATGCTGGGGCCGATTCAGATGAGCCAGGCTCACCAGTTCCAGTATATTGGTATAACCCAGGTTGTTCTTAGCCAGGAGCACCAGATGATAATCACCTCTCTGCCGACGTAAAACCACCTCCACACCCATTATGGGCTTTATCTGCTCGCTGCAGGCTAAGCGATAAAATTCCACCGCTCCGCTCATATTCATGTGATCTGTAACAGCCAGGGCCTTAAAACCCCTTTCCCTGGCTTTGCCCACCAGTTCAGGCAACCGACAAAACCCATCAAGAAAGCTGAATTCACTGTGAACATGCAGGTGACTTCCCATAAACATCCCTCCATACAGAACATGTGTTCTGATTATATCACAAGCACCGTCTTGTTTCAATCCCTCCAACATGGAAATATTTATATCTCTCTTCAGGTTACCAAGTTCAGGGCAAAAATAACCGACTGTGAATACTTCTATAATCCAAAAGACAATAACCCCCTCCATTCTGATTGCAGCAGCCATTAGAGGAGGAACTGAGGGATAATTCACCCCACTTTGTGCAAGGAAAAGCTAGAAGGTTTGCAGAAATATTTTCTTAGTTCTGAAAGTCAAATCAGGGCAGCCCAAGATGAAGCCCACAACCGAGACATTCATTATACCCATCATTCTATACCCAGGGATCATCCAGGTGCCCTGTTTGTTGTGGTGAAAATTCTTTTGAAGGAGGGTATAAGATGAAAACAGATGAGCCGGCAGTCAAAGCCTTTCTTAACTCCAATCCCCCATTAAAAGGGGAAACCCTGACTGATCCTCACGGAAGAACAATCTCCATGGACAACACTCCTTTTGTTGAGGTAATGATAGAAGGGATAAAAGATGAAAAATATGAAATCTTTTTGCAGGCAGGGCAACTAGCAGCAAAAAAAGAAGCTAGCGGGAAAAATAATATCATCAGGGTTTTTTTTACTGAGCCCATACTGGCTTCACATAAACCTAAAAAGGCAGAGATTAACCTGAAAGGTGGGGATATTGAATTAACTCGCTCCTTACCCTTGTCAACCCATACTGTCAGCGGTCGGGCTCTTGATTTTTCCGGGAAACCTCTACAACCTTACCTCTGGGCCACACAAGGGGATTTTATGTCCCAGGAACTAATAACTAAAGCTGATGAAAAAGGTTATTTCCAGATAGAGTGCCCCAGGGGAAGAAAACTCTGGCTCTTTGTG